>NZ_JBHUGI010000015.1:133221-145499 GCF_042681925.1 Sporosarcina siberiensis | reverse complement strand
GCCAGGATCAAACTCTCCATAATACTGGCTAGTCGATACGCAGCACATCACGTTGTCGATTTCGATTGATCAGTCGGTCACGTACCCAAAAGTACGTTCCCTCACTCTCTCACTCATCTCCTAGTGCTGCACTACGTCTCGACCGCCAGCGAATTACAGAAACTTGAATAGCTCTAGTTTCTATGCTGGCATTAATGAAGAATGCGAACATTCTTCAATGATGTCATGTCGAAGGATTGAATTTCAATCCTTCTGGTTGTTTCTGTTCTTCTGACGGAAATCAGCTTACTTAGAAACGTTTATACTCTCTACACCGAAGTGTATCGAGTTTAAAAATTCTATCGACGTTTTGCTGTTCAGTTTTCAAGGTTCATTTTAAAAGTTTCTTTTGTCGTTGCCGTAACAGCAACTTTCTTAATATATCACAATCGTTTTACAGAGTCAAGCTTGTTTCAATTATCTTTTTCTCAACTGTTTGTCTAAACTGTTTCCCACAATCGCTCTCTCAAGCGACAAACAATAGAATACCACATCTGAATCATTAAAGTCAACACATTTTAACAGGACGGCGTAAAGTCGCCCTGTTAAGCCTATATCCTTAAACTTTTCTTATATTCCCTATGAAAAATCAAGTCGTTTTTCGATTCATTCGGCACAACTTCAATGAAACCTTTTTCAACCAAGAACTCTATAAACACTTCTAAATCAACTGAGTAAATCTTTAACTCTTCATCTTCATGAAGCTCTTGAATTTCCCATTGCTCTTGTTTAGCCATGACATCCATAATATGTTCCGCTCCATCAGCAGTTCTGTTATAGATGAAAAATTCACTAGCTAAAAATAACAACCCTAGCCTCTTCTCCATTGGTTCTTCACTCATAACAAGTTCTTCATATAATTTATAAATCGCTGGATCTATTTTCTTCACTTGTGACCAGACAGTAATTTCTGGGTAAAGTCCTTTTTCAATGACTGCGATTCGAGCGAGATGATGCAACAACTTAACTACGTGATTATAGGCATCTAAAAAGTTTCCTTGTTCAAAAAAGTTTTTTCCTTCCATATATGCGCGTACAAGTTTAGAAAATTCCAATCCAACTTTAATCTTCCGGCCTGTAAAAGGAAATTCAATTTTAAGTTTTTCGATAAACTCATTTCGATCAAAATAGACTTTTCCATTAAAAAGCCAGTCCACAACCTTTCGCTTCGTGCCTAGTAAAATCCATTTTCTTAATTGCTTTTCACTAATAGTATGCATTGCAGCTTTACCTGAACTGCCCATGTAGTGTTTTGTGAACACTGGAACTTTATCATCTTCTGTGATTATTAGAAGAATCGCGTCAAATGTATCGGTGATTGGATCACCCTTCACTCTTTTTTCTACTAGAATAACCCCGAGCGTTTCGGGGAAGCTTGCTCGTTCTTGATAAATCGGTCTTAACACTTGTTCCATTTGAACACCTCCCTAAGTGAACTACTTTCGACAACTATTGCAATGAATCCTTTAATCAAGTATCAATTAATAACGCGTAAAAGAAATTATATGATATAGTGATTGTTGATACATAAGGAGGAACACTTCATGAAACCCTATAAAAATAAGATCAACCGCATTCGCTCGTTTGCACTGTCATTAATATTTATCGGTGTTGTAATTATGTATATCGGTATCTTTTTTAGAAAGCATGAAATCGTTATGCTGATATTCATGTTTCTCGGTGTACTCGCTATTATCGCAAGCACAGTCGTGTATGCATGGATTGGGTCATTATCAACCCGCGCGGCTCAAATTACTTGTCCCAACTGCGGGAAACAAACAAAAATGCTTGGCCGGGTTGATATGTGCGGACATTGCCGTGAACCTTTAACGCTAGATCCAACGCTTGAAGGTAAAGAATTTGACGTTGCATACAACAGACCACAAAAACAAAAAGATAATAAGGAAACTGAAATAGATTCAAAGTAAACATAAAAAACATCCAACACCTCTTCTATAGAAGATTTGTTGGATGTTTTTTTAATTCATAACTACTTCTTTTTTTGCGCACGCCGGACAAGTTCCATAGACTTCCATCCGATGCGAATTCACTTTAAACCCGGTTACATGAGAAGCTAAGTGCTCAATTTCCTCTAATCCTGGATGATGAAAGTCAACGATAATACCACAATCATTACAAATAATATGGTAATGATCGTGAGTGACAAAATCAAACCTACTTGAAGAGTCGCCGTATGTGAGTTCTTTAACAAGCTCCGCACTACGGAAAACTCTTAAGTTATTATAAATGGTCGCAACACTCATATTAGGAAAGTTGCTTGCAAGTGATTTATATATTTCATCAGCTGTTGGATGTGTTTTAGTGGAAATAAGATACTCTAAAATGGCATGTCTTTGTGGAGTAATTCGAACTCCTTTACTCTTCAACGTGTCCAGCGCGTCTTTCAATATCACTACAGACATCGCTATGCACCCCTATCCATATTGATTACTACTTTATAATCGTTATCATTAGTGTACTTAAAACAGAGTACTTCTGTCAACTAAAGCGAAGTCTACTATGTTTAGCTCATTATAATAAACTTTAGTAACCATCGAACAGATTAATTAGATTTTCAAGGTTTACGTTACTTTCAATCCACAACTCTAGATTTTTTTCGAATATAATTAAGGCTCTTTCTACATACTTACTAGAAAGACCTGAAACATGCGGGGATATTACACAATTTTCAAGAGTCCATAATTCGTTTTCCAGCGGTAGCGGCTCAACTTCAAATACATCGAGCACAGCCTGTCCGATCTCATTATTTTTCAAAGCATTAATAAGAAATGTTTCATTAAAAAGATCTCCACGACCAAAGTTCATAAATACCGCAGTTTCCTTCATGGCAGAAAAATGTTCACGGGTCAACAACCCCCTTGTTTCGGGTGTACTTGGTAAAACAGATATAACGTAATCTGCTTTTGGCAGTTCAAGCATTAAATCTCGGAATACAATTGTTTTATCCATAGACTCACTAATACGTCCAGAACGGTTACATCCAATTGTTTTCACACCAAACGCTTGGAGTAGTCTACCAATCTCGGAACCAATTGAACCCGGACCAAGAATAAGGGCTGTAGATCCCATTAGTTCAGTAGAATCATCAGGTCTACTCCACTCTTTACTCTCTTTGCTGCTGTAAATTGAAGGAAGTGAACGCCGCAATGCAAGAATATGCGCAAGTACAGATTCAGCCATCGGTGTTTTGTGAATGCCACGCACATTGGTTAAGGTAATATTTCTCTCAGCTATTTCTAGAAGAGGCATTTTCTCGACCCCCGCTGACGCAGTCATAATCCACTTAAGCTTCTTCGCACGCTCAAGCAGTGAAGAATCGACTTCCGAACTATAAGTAACAAGTATTTCGACGGATTCAACATCTGTCGTATCGCCTTTTTTATTATATTGAAAAGTTACGTCTCGGAACTTATTCTCAAGTCTCATCTTCTGATCATTCGTTATTTCAAATGTGAATAACACCTTCATAGCAACACTTCCTTTTTACGAATTCGATACTTCTTCTAATGCAGCAAGTGCATCTTCGATATGGCCTTTCACTTTTACTTTTCTCCATTCCTTCACAACAATCCCAGATGGATCAATTAAAAATGTAGAACGCTCAATGCCCATAAATTCTTTACCGAACATTTTTTTCAACTTCCAAACGTCGTACTTCTCCGAAACCACTTGCTCTTCATCAACCAATAACGAGAATGGTAAACCTTGTTTTTCAATGAACTTCACATGCGAAGCTTCATTATCTGGACTTACCCCTAAAATAACTGCATTCAACTTACTGAAATCTTCATGGGAATCTCGAAAGTCACATGCTTGTGTAGTACAACCTGGTGTTGCGTCTTTTGGATAAAAATAAAGAATTACGTATTTTTCTCCTGCGTAGTCCTTTAAGGAAACCAATTCCCCTTTTTCATTCGGTAGTACAAAGTCCGGTGCTTTCATTCCTTCGAGTGTCATAATTAGTCATTCCTCCATTAAGTTCTTTTCTTAATCCTAACGGAGAAATGCATCTCTTTCAATTTCTTTGGCGTAATCAGCTATAATTGTTTAGAATAGAGATTGTAGGAATCGATCGGAGGAATTTAGTTTGAAAAGAATTAATTCAGAAGCAATCTATAATGAAGCGTGTGAACATATCGTAGGTGGTGTCAACAGTCCATCGCGGGGATATCATGCAGTTGGGGGAGGTTCTCCAACAGTAATGGAACGTGCTGAAGGCGCATATTTTTGGGATGTCGATGGCAATAAATACATTGACTATCTAGCAGCATACGGACCAATAATTACAGGTCATGCACATCCACATATTACAGAAGCAATTGTAAAGGCTGCAGAATCAGGATTACTTTATGGAACACCAACTAGACATGAAGTAAAATTCGCGAAAATGTTGAAAGAAGCAATGCCAGGAATGGATAAAGTTCGTTTCGTCAATTCAGGAACCGAGGCAGTCATGACGACGATTCGTGTTTCAAGAGCCTTTACGGGTAGAACGAAAATCATGAAGTTTGCGGGTTGTTACCACGGACACTCCGATTTAGTACTTGTCGCAGCCGGTTCAGGTCCTGCAACGTTAGGTACACCGGATTCGGCAGGAGTTCCCGAGTCGATAGCGAAAGAAGTTATTACTATTCCTTTCAATAACCCAGCGGCTTATATAGAAGCAATGGAAAAATGGGGAGAAGAAATTGCATGTGTTCTCGTGGAACCGATTGTCGGTAATTTCGGTATTGTGGAACCAAACGAAGGCTTCTTAAAAATTGTACACGATGTTGCTGCCGAAAAAGGTGCGTTAATTGTGTATGATGAAGTTATTACGGCATTCCGATTCCATTACGGTGGAGCACAAGATATGCTTGGCCTTACTCCAGATCTCACCGCAATGGGTAAAATTATTGGTGGCGGTTTACCAATCGGTGCATATGGTGGTAGGAAAGAAATTATGGAACAAGTAGCCCCACTTGGACCGGCTTATCAAGCTGGAACAATGGCCGGTAATCCCGCTTCAATGCTTGCAGGAATTGCATGTCTTGAAGTTCTTCAAGAACCAGGCGTTTACGAAGAAATGGATAGATTGGGTGCTCTTTTAGAAGATGGCATCTTACAATCTGCAAAGGAACACGGAATTGTCCTGACGACTAACCGACTGGGCGGCGCATTAACTTTGTTCTTTACCGATGTAAAAGTTCAAAACTATGATGAAGCAGAAGCAACTGATGGAAAAGTCTTCGCGAAGTTCTTCAAGCTTATGCTGAATAACGGAATAAACCTTGCTCCTTCTAAATATGAAGCATGGTTCCTTACTACCGCACATACTGAAAAAGATATAAAAGAAACCCTTGTTGCTGTCAATAAGTCTTTTAAAGAGTTGTCTACCAACATTAGTAGTTGACCATTTTTAATAGATAAGATACAGTAGCGAAAAAACAGTTCATATATTAGAAAGGACTAATCGCATGAAACTTGGTGCACGTATCGTTAAAACAGGCGTTGCGATTGTGCTGGCTTTGTTCATAGCGGAACTACTCGAGCTTCCGAATCCGGTGTTCGCAGGAATTGCAGCTATCTTTGCAATTCAACCGTCTATTTATCGTTCCTATATAACCATTATTGAACAAATTCAAGGGAATGTGATCGGGGCTATTATCGCCGTCTTATTTGTGCTTATTTTTGGGCACCAGCTCGTTGTTGTTGGACTTGCGGCCGTCATCATTATTTTAATTATGATTAAATTTGGACTTGAAAAGTCTATATCGATGGCTTTGGTTATGATGATAGCCATAATGGAAATTAGAGGCGATGAATTTTTATCTTTTGCATTACTTCGTTTTATTACAATTGTATTGGGTGTTTTATCAGCCTTTCTAGTAAATTTACTCTTTATGCCTCCTAAATACGAAACAAAGCTTTTTAATTTAATCCATAATGCTCAAGATGAAATTATTAGGTGGACGCGACTTGCAGGAAGGCAAGCTTCGGAACATATCGCCACAAAAAAATCACTATCTAAATTAAAAGAACGCCTAACAAATATTGATCAAGTTTTTTCACTATTTAAAGAGGAACGAAGCTACTTTAAAAAGTCTTCAAGGGCTAAAGGAAGAAAACTTGTAATATATAGACAAATGATCACCACATCTAGAAGTAGTTATGAAGTCTTAAAAAGACTTCATAAATATGAAAATGAACTTACAGATTTACCAGAACATTTCCGAATGATGATACAAGAACGTCTCGATGCACTTCTCACATATCATGAGCAACTTCATCTAAAATTCGTTGGAAAACTAAAAGCCGAAAACATGGGGTTTGGTTCCAATGAAGAATATATAAGCAGATATGATGTTATGGAGATTTTTGCAAAAGAGATCGCAATCACTAAAGAGGATGAGGAGTTTTCAACCTATCATCTCCTCCATATATTATCTTCTATTCTCAATTACGAAGAACAACTAGAACATCTTGATATGCTCATCGTATCCATTCAAAGACACCATGAGAAAGAAGTAGACACCGAACTAAAAGAAGAAATATATTAAATCATTTTAATAAAAAGTGCTTTCCCAATCAAGTTGATTGGGAAAGCACTTTTCAATTCTTCATTCGTGGATCTAGGGCATCTCGTAACCCATCACCCATTAAGTTAAATCCAAGTACTGTGAACATAATTGCTAGTCCGGGAAATACCATTGTCCATGGTGCAGTCTGCAGGTAGTTTTTTGAATCGGCTAACATTTTACCCCATTCCGGTTCCGGAGCCGTTGCACCTAATCCAAGGAAACCGAGCGCCGCCGCTTCCAAGATGGCAGTTCCGACCGCTAAAGTACCTTGAACAATAACCGGCGCCATTGAGTTTGGCAGTATATGTGAAAAGAGAATTCGTGCATCTTTCATTCCAATACCTTTTGCTGCTGTTATATATTCATCTTCCTTAATGCTTAACACTTTAGATCTTATCAATCTACCAAAATTCGGCACGTTGATGATGGCTATCGCGATAAGTGCATTTTGTAATGAAGGCCCGAGCACTGATACTACGGCAATTGCAAGTAAGATTGATGGAAACGCCAACATGATATCGAAAACACGTGAAATAATCATATCTATCCAACGCCCATAATAACCTGCAATTATACCAAGTGTACTTCCAACAACCGCTGAACCGATAACCGAAAAGAAACCAACCCAAAGAGAAATTCGGGCCCCGTGAATAATTCTAGACAAGATGTCTCTACCAAAGTCATCGGTTCCTAACCAGTAATCAGATGAAGGAGGGAGGAGACGATCAGACAATACTTGATCATTAATACCTTCTGAAGCAATGAAAGGTCCGACTAAAGCTAGTAAAATAAAGAATAGAACTATAACAGCCCCAACAACGGCTATTTTACTCTTCTTGAACCCATTCCATGCTTCACGCCAAGGTCCTGACGCCTTTTCGATCGGATTAGCCAGTTCATCTTGGTTTTTAACTACTAGCTCAGACATAAATGTATCCCCCCCTCCTTAATCATATTTAATTCTTGGATCTATTAAGCTATACAACAAGTCCACAACTAAATTAATCATTACAAAGAAAAATGCAATTACAAGAATTCCCGATTGAATAACTGGATAATCGCGTGCACCGATTGCATCATATATATATCTTCCTACTCCTGGCCATGCAAAAATAGTTTCTGTTAAAATCGCACCACCTAGGAGCATTCCGGTTTGTAGACCGATAATCGTCAAAACTGGAATAATTGCATTTTTCAATGAGTGTTTATAGACCACCCAAAACATCTTCTGGCCTTTTGCCCGTGCTGTACGAACATAATCAGCTCTCATTACTTCAAGCATGCTTGAGCGCGTCATTCTTGCAATAATTGCCATAGGTATTGTCGCTAAAGCGACACCCGGTAAAATCAAATGTCGAAACACTTGCCAAAGTTGATCGTATCGACCGTTAAGTATTGTATCTACAACATATAAATTCGTGACGGCTTCGACAGGATCCCTGACCTGTACCCGACCCGTCGTCGGTAACCAGGATAGCTCCAAGGCGAACACCCACTGCCCCATTAGACCAAGCCAAAAAATCGGCATAGATACACCAATCAACGCTAAAACCATCGCAGAATAATCAAACCATGAATTTTGAAACCAAGCAGAAATAATTCCCGCATTAATTCCTATAACAACTGCAATAATCATCGCGAATAACGCTAGTTCAAATGTTGCCGCTAAATACGGCCATAATTCATCTGCAACAGGATTTCGCGTCTTCATGGACTCGCCTAGATCACCTTTAAATATATTTCCAAGATAATTAAAATATTGAATATACCACGGCTTATCAAGCCCAAGCTTTGCCGTCAAAGCAGCGACCGCCTCTGCTGTGGCTTGTTGACCGAGCATGATTTGTGCTGGATTGCCTGGAATTGCTCGGGTAATCATAAAAACGATAAATGACATCCCAAGCAGGACAGGAATGAGCTGCAGTAACCTTTTCCCTATATAACTGAGCACAATCTTCACCTCTCCAAATTTTCTATCAAACTTGTATGTAGAATTTCAAAAAAATAAAAGGGAGAAAGCTCGCAGACTTCTCCCTTTCAAATTAACCCTTGAAATTAATCCTTGAAATCTACTGTAGATAACCAGTCTGACCCAGTTGGATGCGGAAGGAATCCAGTTAGGTTTGCAGCTCCACCAAGAAGTGGAGTTGAGTGGGCAAGTGGAACCCATGGAGCATCTTCATGAATAATTTCCTGTGCTTCTTTATAGAGCTCATTTCGCTTATCTTCGTCAACTTCAGACTGAGCTGCAATAAAGATGTCATGTAGCTCATCATTTGAATAATACGTGTAGTTGTTGCTACCAATATTATCTTTGTCTAAAAGAACATACATAAAGTTATCCGCGTCGCCATTGTCTCCAGTCCAACCGAGCATAAATGCATCAGCTTCTCCATTGCTCGCTTTCTCTAGGTACGTTCCCCATTCAAATTGAACGATTGTAGCCTTGATACCTATATCCGCAAGGTTTTTCTGTATTACTTCAGCAACTTTTCCACCGTCCGGCATATAAGGACGTGGTACAGGCATTGCCCATAAATCCATTTCGAATCCATCCGCTAAACCTACTGATGCTAGTAGTTCTTTAGCTTTTTCAGGGTCATACGGATATTCTACGATATCATCGTTATATCCTGAAATGGATGGTGGCATAGGATTTTTTGCACTTTCTGCACGCCCTTCGAAAAATGCATCAATAATCGATTGCTTGTCTATTGCGTAGTTCATCGCTTGACGCACTTCTTTTTTATCAAAAGGAGGGCGCGTAACAGTCAATCCAAGATAACCAACGTTCATAGACGGCCGTACAAATAATTGTAAATCATCATTTTTCTCGATTAAAACACCATCTGATGGATTAATGCCATCCGCTAAGTCAATATCTCCTGCCATCAATTCATTTAAACGAGCGGAGTTATCTGGAATGGATTTAAAAATAACTTTTGCAAGTTTCGGTAATCCTTCTTGCCAATAGTCGTCAAAACGCTCAATTGTAATCGTTTCGTTCGGCTTCCATTCAACAAACATGAAAGGGCCTGTACCAACTGGATTACTTTCAATCTTATCTCCATACTCTTCAAGAGCTGCAGGACTCGCAATTGAAAACATGTTCATTGCTAAGTTTTTCAAGAAAGGCGCTTGTTGTCTAGAGAGTTTGAAAATCACTGTGAAATCACCATCCGCTGTAACGGATTCAATCACGTGACCTTCTTCACCTTTAAATCCTCCGAACATAGAGTTGTAATACGGAAATGTATCAGAATCTCCATTCGCCCAACGCTCAAAGTTCGTCACAACTGCATCTGCATTGAAATCAGTACCATCATGGAATTTTACTCCTTCACGAAGTTTAAACGTATACGTTAAACCATCTTCGGAAGGTTCCCATGACTTTGCAAGACCTGGTTGAGTAGTAGTATCTTGTTCGCCAAACTCTACTAAGGTTTCATAAAGATTTTTAGTAACTTTAAATGATTCACCTTCAGTTACCCTTGATGGATCAAGGGACACCGAATCCGCGCCACGCCCAAAGACCAACGTATGATTGCCGCCTTCTTCCACTACATCTCCTTCTTTGTCCTCTTTATCTGTATCCGTTTCTGTGACCTTGTCGTCCTCTTTTTCACCGTCATCTCCAGTATCGTTGTCACCACTTGAACATGCCGCAAGCACTGTTGAAAGTACCAAGAGTAGAAGTAAAGATAATAACCAAAACTTATTTCTCTTCATAAAGACCCCTCCATCTTTTTTATATCATTGTTGCTTATTTCACCATATAGATGACAAGCAACAGAATGACCTTCTTCCATTTCTTGCAATTGTGGTATTGCTACTGTGCATATGTCCATCATGTGTGAACACCGTGTATGAAAAGTACAACCTGTTGGTGGATCCGCGGGATTGGGAATATCTCCTTCAAGGAGAATCTCTTTCTTTTCAAAGTCTGGATCAGGTACAGGGACTGCTGACAATAAGGCTTGTGTATATGGATGTAACGGATTGGTATACAAATCTTCGCTATAGGAAACTTCCACTATTTTACCTAAATACATAACTGCTACACGATCACTTATATGACGAACGACACCTAGATCGTGGGCGATAAAAATATAAGTTAAATCGAATTCCTTCTGCAAGTCTTGCATGAGATTAAGAACCTGCGCTTGGATAGAAACATCTAGAGCAGAAACAGGTTCGTCAGCTATAATCAGTTTCGGATTCGTCATAAGTGCCCGAGCAATTCCAATACGTTGTCTTTGTCCTCCACTAAACTGATGGGGGTACCTTCTTGCATGGAAAGTACTCAGTCCAACAATTTCAAGGAACTCATGAACTTTCTTCCTACGCTCTTTAGCACTTTTTACACCATGAACTAATAAAGGTTCTCCCAATATCTTTTCAATTGTATGCCGAGGATTCAGCGATGCATAAGGATCTTGAAACACCATTTGAATATCACTTCGAGTTTTTCTCATATCGCCTACTGACAGTGAAGTTAGATCTTTACCGTCAAATTCAACTTTTCCCTCGGTCGGCTCAAGTAATCGCATCAGCATTCTTCCTGTAGTTGATTTTCCACAACCGGATTCTCCAACAATTCCAAGTGTTTCTCCTTTATTTACATAAAAAGAGACATCATCCACCGCTTTAACTTGGCCCACTGTTCTACCTAGCAATCCTTTTTTAATAGGGAAATATTTCTTTAGTCCTTCAACTCTTAACAAGGGCTTCGTCACGAGTCTCCACTCCTTCTTCGTCATACAGGAAACAGCGCGTAGTATGAGCATTTGACGTTTCGTATAAAACAGGATTTTCTTGGTGACAACGATCAAATACAAATTCACACCGAGATGCAAATCTGCAGCCTTGTTTTACCGTTCCAGGTCTTGGTACATTCCCAGGTATAGAATACAGCCTGTCTTTCTTAAAGCGCATGTCCGGAACCGACTGAATCAGACCTTTTGTATATGGATGTTGAGGTTCTTTGAATATTTCCCGTGCTGGTGCCTCTTCGATTATCTGACCCGCATACATTACAATGACACGCTCGCACGTTTCTGCAACAACACCTAAATCATGAGTAATTAATATGACCGCGGTATTTAAACGTGTGTTTAAATCTCTCATTAATTTTAGAATTTGCGCTTGAATTGTCACGTCAAGCGCCGTTGTTGGTTCATCCGCAATAAGTACCTTCGGATTACATACAAGCGCCATCGCTATCATTACACGTTGTCTCATCCCACCAGATAACTGATGCGGATAGTCCCTCATAAGACCCGCTGCCCTAGGTAGACCTACTAATTGCAACATTTCAGTAGCCCTCGTTATCGCTTGTTTTTTGGACAGTTTACTCTCATGAATTTGTATCGCTTCAATCATTTGGTTTCCAATTGTGAATAAAGGGTTTAGAGATGTCATTGGTTCTTGAAAAATCATTGCTATTTCATTGCCCCGGATACGTCTCATTTGTCGTTCAGACATTTTCAATAAATCTCGTTCTCCAAACAAAATCTCTCCGCCTACTACTTTTCCTGGCGGACTTGGTACAAGACCCATTATAGATAACGATGTAACACTCTTCCCGCATCCAGATTCACCTACAATTCCAAGTACCTCTCCTTCTTTTACATGAAAGCTAATCTGGTCAACAGCAGG
>NZ_JBHUGI010000015.1:0-133099 GCF_042681925.1 Sporosarcina siberiensis | reverse complement strand
TTTTTTTTTTACAGAGTATTGTGACTATTATTTTAATTATACGACCATTCTAATTAATTACAAGAGTATTTCAAATATTAGATTTACAATAAAAAATACCACCACAAACCAATTCAAAATAGGTTTGTGGCGGTATTAATGAATTCTATATTAACCTAGTTGTTGAAACTGAAATAATCCGTAATAAATTCCTTGTTTCTCCATGAGTTCTTCATGCGTTCCACTTTCTTTTACTTCACCAGTGTCAATGACAAATATCGTGTTTGCATGTGTGATTGTCGATAATCTATGTGCAACAATTAGTGTTGTTCGATCACTGGCTAGTCTTTCAAGAGAGTCTTGAATTAGGGATTCACTTTCCAAATCCAGTGCAGATGTGGCCTCGTCCAATATCAAAAGTGGAGGGTTTTTAAGAAACACTCTCGCGATAGCAATTCTTTGTTTTTGCCCCCCCGACAGTTTAACACCACGTTCGCCCACCCTTGTCTCGTATCCTTGAGGTAATTCCTCGATAAAGTCATGTGCATTCGCAGCTTTTGCAGCAAGAATAACTTCTGCTTCTGTAGCATCTGGTTTACCCATTAAAATATTACTTTTTACCGAGTCACTGAAAAGGATGCTGTCCTGCATTACAATACCGATTTGTTCACGAAGTGATTTAATTTTAACATCTGACAAATTATATCCGTCAATTCGTATTTCTCCACTCGTGACGTCGAAAAAACGTGGAATTAAACTTACGATTGTCGATTTTCCTCCGCCACTCATTCCAACAAACGCAACGGTGTCACCAGCATTCACTTTAAAGTTTATTTCCTTCAATATAGTTTCTCCATCTTCTTCATAAGAAAAGCTTACATTGTCGAATTCTACTTCACCTTGCATTGGAGGTAATAAAACCGCATTTTCCTTATCTGTAATATCGTATTTCTCCTCCATTAACTCAAAAACCCTGTCCATCGATGCAAAGGACTGCGTAAGAGTCGTCGAAGAGTTCACAAGTCTTCTTAAAGGTCCATACAATCGGTCAATAAAAGCTATAAATGCAACCATTGTTCCTACCGATAAGGGTCCATTAATTACTTGGTACCCAGCGTATGCAATAACAAGAAGCGGTGCAACATCTGTAATTGTATTTACAACTGCAAATGCTTTTGCGTTCCACTTTGTATGGTCAAGTGCTTTAGTAAGAAAGTTGTCGTTCGTCTCATCAAATCGTTCTTGTTCAATTTCTTCTAACGAAAAACTTTTAATAACACTTACTCCCGCAATGCGTTCATGTAAATAGCTTTGCACATTTGCAAGAGCTTGAGATCGACGCGTGGTCAATTCTCTCAGTTTTCCAAAAAAGTGCTTTACACTAAACGCATAAAACGGAAATGCGAGTAATGTTACGAGTGTTAACTTAACGTCTAGCGTCAACATTATCGCAATTGCTATTAAAATTGTTGCGAGATCTAACCAAACGTTCATTAGACCGATCATGACAAAGTTTTTTGTTTGTTCGACATCATTGATTACTCTTGAAATAACTTCCCCAGCACGGGTATTTGAATAATAACTTAAACTCAGTTTTTGTAAGTGAGAATAAAGTTCTTTTCGAATATCATACAGGATTTTATTACTTACGTACTGAGCATAATATTGTCGGTAATACTCGATTGGTGGTCGAATCAGAAAGAACAATAACGCAGTTCCACCGAGCCAGTAAAAGAGTTGCCTTGTCTTTTCAGCAGCGGATAACGTATCGACACCAATAATATCGTCTATTACAATCTTTATTAGTAATGGTATAAATAACGGAATTGCAAATTTAATAACCCCTATAAAAATCGTAAATACTATTTGCCAATTATAAGGCTTAACAAATTTTAAATAGCGTTTAACACTGTCACCCATCGTACTGCCTCCTAATATACTAAAAAGCCTGCCGCATAAGCGGTCAGGCTTTACTGATTGTCTCTTACTTGTTTGTTAAACTCATATCGTTGTGTCCATACTTCTATAAAGTCGGGTGCGAATGGACCACGTCTTTGTTTAATCCAGCTAAGAAGCCTGTCAATATTATTGTGTAAGATTTTGTCAATCACTTCAGGATAATTCATCCTCTTCTTATGTACTGCATATTCATCTTCGTCTAGAATCATATAGCTCATATCAGGGAACACTTTTACATCGAGATCATAATCAATGTATTTTAGCGATTTATTGTCATAAACAAATGGAGAACTTAAGTTTACATAGTAATAAACCCCGTCTTCTCTTAACATACAAATGATATTGAACCAGTGTTCTGCATGAAAATAACAAATAGACGGTTCACGCGTCAACCAAGCACGTCCATCGGCTTCTGTAACCAGTGTTCTTTCATTGGCTCCTATTACAATGTTTTTTGTTCCTTTAAGCACCATTGTTTCTGACCAAACACGATGAATATTTCCATCATGCTTGTAGCTATGTACTTGAATTATTTCTCCTTCTTTTGGAATTGTCATATGAACCCGCCTTTTTGTTCCCGAAAAATTTCGATGTAATTACGATTACATTATTATACCAACATCTGATCGAAAGTAGAAACCTTTGAGCTTTTGCTACTCATTTATTTAGAATAAATAAAAACCGACAGAAGCCTAGTGCTCCTGTCGGCCGGTGATGTAAATCCACATAACTACTTAGACCCGTTATTTAAATTACGTGCTGCAGTATAACCTTTTTTGTTCGACTCTGATTGTTGGTTTTGCATTTTCACCTGATTTATATCCGTTTCAGATGCAAATTCTTCTTGCATGGTACTTGAGTTTTGGTTTTGCTGTGCATTACCTGTCCCCATTTTGCTTTTGTTCTGCATTGATTGTTGGTTTTGTTTTTTTACTTGGTTTACATCAGTTTCGGATGCAAATTCTTCCTGCATGTTTTGATTCTGTTTTTTTCCTTGCATGTTTTGATTCGGGTTTTTAGTCATGGATTTTTCACCTCCGTCCTCGTTAACATGTGCAAGAAAAACATTTTTATTCATTGGATATTTTTGTATCATGCCTTTTCCTGTCGAATTACATTAATATTGAACGACCGCCGTCTACAATTATCGTTTGTCCGCGGATCATATTCGAATCCTCAGAAATAAGAAACATAGCTGCTTTCACCATATCTTTAATTTCCACCATTCGTCCGGCCGGTGTATTGATACGCGCATCTTCGAGTAGTTCTTCTCTATTTGGAAAATGTTTCAAAGCTTCTGTATCCAGTGCACCGCCTGAAACCGTGTTTACAGAAATCCCTTGCGGGGCCAGCTCTACTGCAAGATATCGTGTTAAAGATTCAATTGCAGCTTTTGAAACACCAACTGTCGTGTAATTTTCAAGATATCGAATCGAACCAAGCGAACTAACACCTACAATTTTCCCGCCTTTATCCATTAACTTTGCGGCTTCTTGAGCACCAAATAGCATTGCTTTTGCGTTAATATTCATTGTCCAATCCCAATGTGATTCTTCTAACTCCATAATTGGTCGTAAGACGCCTGAAGCCGCGTTAGATACAAAGACATCCAATCGACCAAACTCAGTTTTAATTTCTTCAAACATCAGACGAAGTTTTTTTACATCACCAACGTTTGCACGAATCATAAGAGCTTTACGCCCTAACGCTTCAATTTCTTTAACTGTTTCTTCCGCAGCCGACTTACTTCGAGCATAATTGACAACAATATCATATCCATTTTCAGCGAGTTCAATCGCTAACGCTTTTCCTAATCCTCTGGAGCTTCCAGTAACGAGCGCAACTTTATTAGACATTTTTAATTTCCTCCCAAATTTTAAGAACTGGAACTGCTTTTGGTAATGCTTCTACTTCTTCAGATGTGAAATATTGAAATTCTTCAGGAACCTTTTCCATCCCTGTTAAATGTGCAAGAAAGCTTTTTACTTCCCATGTAATATGAGAAAATAGATGTTTAAAAGATATTAATTCATCTGGTTCAATTGGTGTAATATTATATTGTTCAATCAAAGCTTCTAACGGTGTTGCGTCCCCTTTTAATTCCACCATAGGGAACTCCCATAAATTTGCAAGCAATCCTTTACTAGGCCTTTGTTTCATTAACCATTGACCTTGCTCATTTCTAATAGCAAAGGATGCAACAGGTATTATCTTCTTTTTCAACTTCTTTGATTTAACAGGAAGTTCTTCTTGCTTTCCCTCGAAAAATGCGGAACAATATTCACGAACAGGACAAAGTAAGCATTTTGGTTTTGGTGTACATATCGTAGCACCAAGTTCCATTAATCCTTGGTTGAATGAAGAAGGATCATTCTTATCAATCAGTTCCATAACTACGTCTTCAAAAATCTTTTTTGTTTTAGGTACAGAGATATCCTCTTCTATTAAAAGGATTCTAGAAATTACTCGCATTACATTTCCATCAACCGCATGTTCCGGAATGCCATACGCAATGCTTAATACAGCACCTGCTGTATACGGTCCAACTCCTTTTAGTGTAGAAATTGTTTTTCTATTGTTCGGAACTTCACTACCATAGCTTTCTACGACTTCTTGAACACCTATTTGCAAATTTCTCACACGTGAATAATAGCCAAGACCTTCCCACATTTTCAACAATTCATTCTCTTCCGCCAATGCGAGTGTTTCCATTGTTGGATACTTGTCAATAAATCGTTCATAATAAGGAATTACAGTATCCACTCTTGTCTGTTGCAACATCACTTCAGAAACCCAAATGTAATAAGGGTTTGAAGTATGACGCCATGGTAAATCCCTCTTCTCTTCCTTATACCAAGAAAGAAGTGATTTACGAAATTCGACTTTATTATCTAAGAGTTGCATGTTTTCCTCCCAATCGCATATGCTTATCATTATCGTATAAAGGGTATATATTAGTTATCAAGGCTTTTCCGCAAAACCTAGCCAATGCAAAAATCTTTGGCAAGAGGAGTTGATTATTTTGGATACAGGCACACATATTGTTATGGGCGTCGCACTTGCTGGTTTATCAATGGCAGATCCTGTCGTTACTTCAAATCCTGCAACCATGACCGCAGTTATCACTGGTGTTGTTGTTGGTTCATTAATTCCAGATATTGATACTGTATTAAAACTTAGAAATAATGCGATTTATATACGCCATCACCGTGGCATTACTCATTCCATTCCCGCGGTATTAATATGGCCAATTCTTATATCAATACTATTGTCATTACTCATTCCTGGTGCTAATTTATTTCATGTATGGGCTTGGACATTTCTCGCAGTATTTTTACATGTATTTGTTGATATTTTCAATGCATATGGCACACAAGCGTTACGTCCATTTTCACATCGATGGGTAGCAATAGGTGTAATCAATACATTTGATCCGGTTATTTTCGGTTTGCATATATTGGCAATACTCATTTGGATGTTTGGCGCAAATCCAGTCTCTACAATGATAACTACTTATATCATCATATTCTTTTATTATTTACTCCGTTTCGCAATCAAATCAGCCGTTAAAAGAGCTGTTTTCAACACAATTCCAGATGCGGACGACGTTTTCATTGCACCAACAATGCGTTTTTTCCAGTGGAGGGTTGCTGCATCTACGGCAAACTATCATTATGTTGGACGAGCGTACGGCCGGTCCGTAAATATTTATGATCGTTTCGAACGTAAACCAATGCCGACAACACCCGAAATAGAAGCTGCAATGGAAGATAAGAATATCGAAGCATTCACTTCGTTTTCTCCAATATACCGGTGGAATGTTTCGTATATTGATGATATATGCGAAGTGCGCCTAATTGATTTGAGGTATCGAAGCAAAGGCTATTACCCCTTTGTTGCGGTCGCGCATATCGACTCGGATTTAAATGTTTTAAATTCGTATACAGGTTGGATTTTCTCAGAGGACAAACTAAAGAAAAAATTGAATTTCAGTCCAAATTCTTAAAAACAGGAAGGCTACAGACAAAATTTACTTGTCCGTGGCCTTTTACGGTTATTTACCTGTTTTTACGGATTTCAACATAGATATCGGTAATGCCTCGTCAGCGCGGTCACCACCGAGTCTGTATCCCCATGCAAAGTGTCCTTTCAAATAATCTACTTGAAAAAACACGCCTTCATCGCCATCAATGCGGTAAATTTCCCCCGGCACAATTGTTGAAGGGTCTACTAAAAAGGATTGGGCCATAACCGCTTTCCTCTGATAGACAGCATATTCATTTAAAATACCTAACTGCTCCGCCTTCATAGCTTTTTCACGAAGTCTGCCTATTTCAGTTCGCAATTCATGTTCATTCATTTCGCTATATCTTTTTTCAGTCGTCATTCTCTTCATTCTCCTTTTTTTCTATAAAGCGATCTATCAGGTCAAATGAAATCCCTTTTTGATACATAGCCTGTTTCACCCGATTGTTTCGTTCTCTACCACTAAATCTCGTACTATATCTGCGCCAAGCTTTTTCTCCAACAGTAGCAGTTATTTCGTCCCATTCTTCATCTTCACGTTCAAAGCTTATCCCAGAAATGGCTTGTTTAATAATATCGAAAGAATATCCTTTTCTTTGCAAGGCGTTTTGAATTCTTTGTTGCAGTTGCCTTGGTGGTATAGAACGATTTGAATTCGCTGCTTTTTCAGCTAATTTCGTCGCAACCTCAACCTGTTCTGTTTCTGAATATGATTCAAGCACCTGAGCTTGTAACTCCTTCCCAACACCTTTTCTCGTAAGTTCTTGTTGAATGGCTCTTGGCCCTTTACTCGATGTTATTTTTTGAGTTTGTAGAAGTGCTTCAGAAAAACTTTCATCATTTAGAAAACCCATTTTTCTTAACTTAACAATTGCTTCCAGGACGACCGCTTCTCCATAACCCGTATCTAGAAGCTTTTTCTTCACTTCAAATTCACTACGCATTCTAAACCCTAAGTAATGAAGTGCACGATTGAAGGCTTTACTAATTTCATCTTCATACACCATTTCATCTATCGACCAATCTTCTAAGGTCATACCTTTAGTTAAGCCAAACTTTACAAGAACAGTTTCATGAACGCTATATGCATATTTCTCATCGAGGAAAATGTTATACCGCTCGCTGTCTTTCTTTTGTTGTGTTATTTTGGTAATGACGGGCATAGTTTAACCTCCCTCGTTTTCTATTAGTATACATGTTCTTATCGCACGGTTCAGCTTTACGCATTCCAACTATAGATATTACTTTCACGGAGGTGTAGAAGATGAAAATTGTCATTGCAGGCGGATCAGGATTTGTCGGCCAAGTTTTAGTTGAAATACTTCAAAGTAAAGGACATGAAATCATCATTTTATCACGCAGTGCCAAAAGCGCAAAAAAGAATACTACTTATGTTAAATGGTTGGGTGACGAGAACGCCCCCGAAAATGAAATACAATATGCAGATGCATTTATTAATCTAGCCGGAGTCTCCATAAATGAAGGACGTTGGACAACGGAACATCAAAAACAAATTTACGACAGTAGAATGATTGCTACGGATGAATTGCTTAGAATTATTTCTGCGTTACAAAAAAAGCCATCTGTGCTAGTAAACGCTAGTGCGATAGGGATTTATCCCGCATCTACTACAACAATATATACTGAAAAATCCAAAGAAATGGCAACTGATTTTTTAGCCAAAACAGTGCATGATTGGGAAATGAAAGCAGCTACAGTCGAAGAGGATCAAATACGGGCAGTATTTATGAGATTTGGTGTGGTACTAGGGATGGACGGAGGTGCACTTCCACTCATGGCATTACCTTATAAGCTATTTGGCGGAGGAACAGTGGGTTCTGGTGAACAATGGATTTCTTGGGTACATGTGAAAGATGTCGCACGTGCACTTGTATTTGCAATTGAAAACACGAACCTACAAGGACCTGTTAATGTAACTTCACCTTTTCCGCAACAAATGAAATACTTTGGGAAAACAATTGGGACTGTTTTAAATCGCCCACATTGGTTCCCAGTTCCTTCTTTTATGATGAAAATAGCACTAGGTCAAAAAAGTGCACTCGTCTTAGAAGGCCAGCATGTATTGCCTACTATTTTACAAGATAATGGTTTTGAATTTATGTTTCCTACACTCAAGTCCGCCCTCGAGGACTTATTGTAATAAAAACGAATATTTTTCATCATTGAGCGCATCCTACTGAAAAAGAAGGGATGCGTTTTTTTATGGCAAAGCATCATTGGGGAGGTATTTTATTAGCTTCCATCATTGTTTTAGCTGGATTGGTATTAAATCCATTTTCTGCCTCAGCCGAAGAATATCATTGGGGTTTCAAAAAAGCAACTGGAGGAGAACAGCCAAATGCAGGCGAACCATTCGAATCTTTAATTGAGCAATACGGTGCATTGTATAAAGGAAAATCCGATAAAAAAATTGTTTATCTTACTTTTGATAACGGATACGAAAATGGATATACCGAATCTATTCTAGATACCTTAAAAAAGGAGAATACCCCCGCAACATTCTTTCTAACTGGTCATTATCTATCCAGTGCTGCACCGCTCGTTAAACGAATGATTTCTGAAGGCCACACTATTGGGAACCATTCATACGGTCACCCTAATATGGCCAATTTAACAGAAAAAGGGATGGAAGAGGAATGGGGAAAATTCGATAAGGCTCTGAAAGAGTTAACTGGTATTGAAAGAACATTTTATGTAAGGCCGCCTAAAGGTATATTTAATCAAAAGTTGTTGGCAAAAGGAAATGATCTGGGTTATCGTCATATTTTTTGGTCTGTCGCATTTATCGATTGGCATGCCGATAAACCTCGTGGTCGGGATTATGCATATGGTGAATTGATGAAACAACTACACCCAGGTGCTTTAATTTTAATGCACACAGTTTCACCAGATAACGCTCAAGCACTTCCATCTTTCATTGCAGATGCAAAAAAAGAAGGATACTCTTTCCAAACACTAGATGATCTTGTCATGGAGTACGAAAATATTAATCCTGTTTTGAGATAGTTTTAAATACACAACACAAAGCAGATATGCTTCCCTAAACGATTGGTTTCTGTATAATCCAATCTAGAGGAGGAGATATTTTATGAACTTTAAAATGACAGAGAATGGATTTACTACTGAAACTAAGTTTGGTGTTTTAGAAATTTCTGGGGACGATAATTACGGGTTTAGACCTTACCAACTTCTCGTATCCTCACTTGCTGTATGCAGCGGAGGTGTACTTAGAAAAGTATTAGAAAAAATGCGTATGCCTGCCGAAAATATTTCTATTGAAGTGAAAGAAGTAATACGTAATGCCGAAGAAGCTAACAGGCTTGAAAAAGTCCATCTTCACTTCATCATCACAAATTCTGAACTTGACGAAAAAAGAATGCCAAGAGTGATGGAACTAACAAGAAAGAGTTGTTCCATGGTTCAATCTGTAACTGATTCAATAGAAGTTGTGGAGACATACGAACTTATTAAATAAAACACAAAAGGCTTAGTCCCTATCTGATTTCCAGATTACGGCTAAGCCTTTTACGTATGATTTATTTCCTCACTATCCATTTCCATAAGTCGTAGTTGTCTTCTGGTATTCCTCCATCGGACTTTTACGAATCCCCTCCTCATTCATTATGATTCGATCCGCCAATACACTACGCCCTCCCTTACTAATTGATTAATTGAATCATACCACACTTTTTATGTATTGTAAATCTTCTGATTCATTTATTAATAATTAGTAATAAAGTTCTAGATAATGTACTGCTTAGATTTTCAATTTGCATATGATGTGATATAATGAGATAATCAATACCATATAATAATTAATACAATGTAGGATCCATTAATTTTTGATTGATAAATTCTTATTTTGTCGGTCTCCCCATTAGGGAAACCGACTTTACTATTTTATAAGGACTTTTGATATTGACTATCATTCTCAATTAGGAGGGGAAAATATTGATTGCAAATGTTGAAAAACGACAAAAAAACGTAATTGATTGGAAAGAACATATCGAACTCATCGCAGCACTTCTTTCAGGTGTACTTATTATCTTTGCTTGGATTATCGGAAAAAATGGTGAAGCAAACATTTCTGTAACTCTTTATATCATTGCTTTCTTAATAGGAGGCTTCGCTAAAGCAAAAGAAGGCGTTGAAGAAACAATAAAAAACCGAGAATTGAACGTGGAAATGCTGATGATTTTCGCAGCCATTGGTTCCGGAATTATCGGATACTGGGCTGAAGGTGCAATTTTAATTTTCATTTTTGCCATTAGTGGAGCTCTTGAAACATTTACTTTGAATAAAAGCCATAAAGAAATATCTTCACTTATGGAACTTCAACCTGAGGAAGCATGGCTTATTCAAAAAGATGGTACGGACATTAAAGTTTCCACTTCTTCTTTACTAGTTGGATCAGTTCTACTAGTTAAACCTGGTGAAAGAATACCTGTAGATGGTCAAATAACGAGAGGCTCAACCTCAGTTGACATGTCCGCTATTAATGGTGAATCCTTACCTGTAACGAAGGGTATAGGGGAAGAGTTATTTGCAGGAACGGTGAATTTAAGTGGTGCGATTGAAATGGAAATGACAAAACCAAGTTCTGAAACACTTTTTCAAAAAATAATCACACTTGTTCAAAGCGCACAAAGTGAGAAGTCACCTTCACAACAATTCATAGAAAAATTTGAAGGAACTTATGTAAAAGTTGTACTTGTATCTGTAGTAGTAATGATGTTTCTCCCCCACTATTTATTTGATTGGGATTGGACAACGACCTTTTATCGTGCAATTGTTTTACTAGTAGTTGCTTCACCATGTGCCCTTGTCGCATCAATTATGCCAGCTACTCTAGCTTCCGTTTCAAATGGAGCTAAACGCGGGGTTCTTTTTAAAGGCGGTGTACACCTCGAACATTTTGGATCACTAAAAACAATTGCTTTTGATAAGACTGGAACACTTACAACGGGTAAACCTATAGTTACAGACTTTTATACTCGTGAGAATGTGGAATCTGAAGTTGCTCTAGATATTCTTTCAAGTATCGAATCTCAGTCTAATCATCCACTGGCAATTGCGATTACTAACTTTGCAAAAGAAAATGGTGTTGTTCCTAAAGAGAGAATTGAAATTGAAGACGTTCCTGGTCATGGAATACGTGCTTTAATTAATAATGAGGAATACTTAGTTGGTAATCCACGCTTTGTTGGAAGAGAAATCGCCGAGGATTTTAAAGAAGGTCTCGCACTAAAACTTGCTGAAGAAGGTAAAACTGTTATTTTTCTAAGTGATAGTAAGGGAATTGTTGCGATAGCGGCACTAAGGGATACGCTTCGCGAAGAGGCGGTTGTTGCTATACAAAGTTTAAAGGACCTCGGGATCTACACAGTTATGCTTACAGGTGACAATGAAAAAACTGCTGCAGTAATTGCAAAAGAGGCAGGACTCGATTCGTATATAGCTGAATGTTTACCTGAAACTAAGGTTGAACAATTAAAAATATTAATGAAAAAATATAAATCGGTCGGCATGGTTGGCGACGGAATAAACGATGCACCTGCACTTGCAACCGCTACAAGTGGTATTGCAATGGGAGATGGAACTGACGTAGCTCTCGAAACAGCAGACATCGTCCTAATGCAAAATGATCTTAGACGCATCTCTTACGCAATTAAACTTTCAAGAAAAATGCAAAGGATTGTAAAACAAAATGTGTTTTTCTCAATAGCCGTTATTACAATACTCATCATTTTTAACTTTATGCAAATAGTTGATCTACCTATCGGCGTAATCGGTCATGAAGGAAGTACGATACTCGTTATATTAAACGGGCTTCGAATGCTTAATCGAATAAATTAAAAAAAGCAAAGCCGTGTGTTCAACCAACGGCTTTGCTTTTTATTTTGGCTTGAATTGAATTTTTCCTTTCATCCATAACGGCATTAATCTGTCCACCAAGCATTAAAATAATAGACGAAAAATACAGCCACATCATCAACACAATGATTCCACCGATACTTCCATACGTGTTTGAATAATTCCCATAACTACTAACGTAAAATGAGAATCCTAGAGAGGTAATTATCCAACCAATCGTTGCAAATGCGGCTCCTGGAAAAACGCTTTTTATATGCAACTTCAAATTTGGAACAACCCAATAAATAACAGTGAATACTAGGAATATCAAAACTAAAGGAAATACCCATCGAAAACTATTCCAAATTTGAACAAAGTTGTGTTCTAAACCTAAATAGGAGAAAACAATCATACCAATCTGTTGACCAAAAATAGGTAGAACTAGCGCAATAACAAGAACAGCAATAAGCATGATTGTGAATACAACAGACATTCCACGTGATATTAGAAATGGCCTTGTCTCTTCTTTGAAATAAGAGCGGTTTAATGCTTTAGTTAAAGCGTTCATTCCTTTTGAAGCAGACCATACTGTTGCAATTGCACCGATTGATAATAACCCACTATTTCTATTATTAAATACTTCGCCTAATGTGTCTTCAATTAATAATGCAACACTAGCAGGTGCAAAATCTCTTATAAAAATCAGGATTTGTTCCTGATCAAGATTTAAATAGGGTAGTAATGTAAATATGAAAATTAGTAAGGGAAACATAGACAATAGGAAAAAGAAAGCAACTTGTGAACCAAGTCCTGTTACGTCTACTTTCTTTATTCTCGTAAGTAGTTCCTTGATGAACCCACTTGCAGTAGTAACATCAAAACTTTCCACTTCGCCATCCTTTACGTCATTAAAAAACTTCATAACAGACGAATCACTCATAAAACCTGATGATTTTTGTGTTTTACTTTGATGACCTTCAACTCGATTACTTTTTTCAGGAGTTTTATGAACGTCTCTCTTCAAACTTTCATCACTCCTTTCATCATATTTCACTTTTTTATATTCAAACCACTTTCGTTCACAATTGATTTGTATTCGTCTTTGGATTCCGTAAATGTCTCCTTTGTTTCAGAAACCATATCCTTTACTTGTGGGGTCAGTAATTTTAATTCATCAACCTTTTCCTTAACATATGTTGCATCTTCAGTAAACTGACCTACAACTGATTGTATTTTATCCTTTTTTTCTTCAAATTTAATTTTTAATACATCCGTACTTTTTGAATAAAATTCTACTTCCGATTTTATAAACTTTATTCTCTGACCAAGTTTTACTCGTGTGCTGCGATCCATCATACTCGCTAAGGCCCCCGTGAGAGCACCAATCATAATAAAAGTTCCAAACTTACTTTTCCCCATTTTAAAACCTCCATTTTATAATTCAATACATAAGATATTCTTACCCTCAATCATACAATTAAAAACAATAAATAACGAATTATAAAAATAATGCTTGACGAACTGACTAATATTTCGGAAGATTAGGATATATTTGAATACTTAGTTTGAAAGGGGTTGAATATAATTCTTTTTCAAGAGAGATAGTTATCTTTTATAAAGGGAGTGAAGTGGAATGGATTGGTTGGAAGGTATTTTAGATAAGCTAGGCGGTATTATCTGGGGTCCGCCGTTACTAATTCTTTTAGTGGGTACAGGTATTTATTTAACATTCAGACTCGGATTAATTCAATTACGTTTATTACCTTATGCATTAAAGCTTGTATTCACTAAAAACCAAGATAAAAAATCAGAAGGAGACATTAGTCACTTCCAAGCTTTAATGACGGCAATGGCAGCAACAGTCGGTGTTGGTAACATCGTCGGTGTCGCCACTGCAGTCGTCCTGGGTGGGCCGGGAGCAATATTCTGGATGTGGATGGCCGGATTCTTCGGAATGGCAACAAAGTACGGAGAGGCTATCCTTGCTGTAAAATACCGTGTGAAAGATTCTAACGGACAAATGGCTGGGGGGCCAATGTACTATCTAGAACATGGGTTGAAACAAAAATGGCTTGGCGTTTTATTTGCGATATTCGGTGCGCTAGCTGCATTTGGTATTGGAAATGGAACCCAAGCCAAAGCAGTTGCTGATGTAATGTCACAAACATTCTCCGTTCCGCATTGGATTACCGGTGTTGCACTTGTACTTCTTGCCGGAGCTGTACTTCTAGGCGGAATTAAATCCATTGGTAAAGTTACTTCATTTTTCGTTCCAATCATGGCTTTATTTTATATAATTGCTGGAGCAATTGTTATGATTTTGAATATCAACCTCGTTCCCGAAGCATTTGCTACAATTTTCAAGTTTGCATTTACTGGTGAAGCAGCTTTAGGTGGTGCGGTTGGTGCCGCCATTCGTTTTGGAGTAGCGCGTGGTCTATTCTCCAACGAAGCTGGTCTTGGATCCGCTCCAATTGCAGCGGCAGCAGCAAAAACAGATATGCCTGGTAGGCAGGCACTCGTTTCAATGACTCAAGTACTTTTTGACACACTTATTATCTGTTCAATTACAGGGGTTACAATTGTAATGTCCGGTCAGTGGAAAGATACCGGAATTGAAGCAGGAGCACTAACAGCTGCTGCATTTGGTACGTTCCTTGGTGGAGCCGGTCCAATCATAGTCTCTATAGGACTATTATTCTTTGCTACTTCTACAATTTTCGGTTGGGGGTACTACGGAGAGAAGTGTTTCCAATACTTATTCCCTAATAACACTGCTGTTAAAGCGTACCGTGTAGTGTTTGTTCTCTTTATCTTTGTTGGTGCTACTGCAAAACTAAGCGTTGTATGGGCATTTGCGGATGTTCTAAACGGGCTAATGGCAATTCCAAACTTAATAGGGCTTCTTGGATTGTCTGGTGTAATCATTTTGGAAACAAAGCGTTTTCAAAATAAAATTAAAGAAGAGAAAGAGGAAGCAAAAGCAAAGAAAGCATAAATGCATTTTCTATTTGACACTGTCGAGTTTTAATGAAATGATTAGTAAGAAGCTAACGAAAGGCGGTTACTATTTATGGATTTAACAAACCCGACAACTGAGAACACTATGTACATGATTGAACAAATCAAAGAAAAGATTCGCATGGTTAATGTCGATGCAATGAGAGCTGAAAATTTCGACACAGATAAATATGAAGATCTTCATTACATTTATGAAATGGTTATGAAGCGCAAGCATATCAGTTCTAATGAATTGGAAGCGATTGCTGCAGAACTCGGATCTTTACGTAGGTAATAAAGAGTAATAATTCTTTCTAAATGAACATAAAAAATGACTCTCCGGATATTTCCACGGCGAGTCTTTTTTATTGTTTTATTCGAATGCACTTCCATCTTGCAGGACTAATGGTTGAATTAAAACTTCAACCCGGCGATTTTTACTGCGACCTTCTGCGGTCTCATTCGATGCAACGGGCTGATACTCCCCATATCCTTTTGCACTAAATAACAATGGATTTATTTCCTCATTCTCCACAATTTTCTTCAGGAAGTTTACAGCCCTCATCACACTGAGTTCCCAGTTAGATGCGAACTCTGCACTACCTATAGGTACGTTATCCGTATGACCGGTTACAATAATTTGACGTGGTTCATCAAATACTAACAGCGCTGTAATTTCATTTGCGAGGATCGCGTACTCTTCTTCAATAATGGCTTTCCCAGGGCTAAAGAGTACACTATCCCTTATCGTTACAAGAAGTCCCTCATCTTTCAATTGTGTTTCAAACATATTCTCAAGTTCATTGACCGCGATATACTCAGCTAAACGTTCCTCAATCTCTTCTAGAGAGCGGCGATCTTCAATATATGAAGAATCTTCATCCTCTTCCCCTACTGAATCTTTCGGTACTGGGACTGGCGTAGGTGCTGAACTATCCATTATTCCCTGTCCACTATCAAATAATTCATTGAATACCGAGGAAAATTGTTGAAGTTTACTTTCATCAATTGTACTAGACGCGAACAAAACTATAAATACCGCCAGTAGTAGCGTCATTAAGTCTGCGTAGGGTAATAGCCATGATTCATCAATATGTCCCGAATCTCTAGGTTTCTTACGTCTCTTCGCCAAACTGGCCAGCCTCCTTCTCTACCGGTCTTTCAGCTGACAACTTGCGACGTTCTTCTATAGATAAGTATGATGCAAGCTTTTGTTCAATCACACGTGGGGCTTCCCCTTCGAGAACAGACAAAATACCTTCTACCATCATCATTTTCTGCTTAACTTCGATGCTTGATTTTCGTTTCAATTTATTAGCGAAAGGATGCCATAAAACATATCCAGTAAAAATACCCAATAATGTCGCAACGAATGCAGCTGCTATGGCTGTACCCAGTGCCTCAATATCATTCATATCTTTTAGTGCAGCAATTAGTCCAACAACTGCTCCTAAAACACCTAGTGTCGGTGCATATGTACCTGCTTGTGTAAAAATAAGTGCTCCTGCAGAATGTCGACCTTCCATCGCGTCAACCTCTTCACTTAAAACATCACGAATATAATCCGCATTTTGACCATCAATGGCAAGTCCAAGACCATTCTTTAGAAATGGATCTTCGATATCATCTGTCTTTGCTTCGAGAGATAATAGACCTTCACGACGTGCAACATCTGCCCATTCGGAAAACATACGAATCACATCAGAATCTGATGCCAATTTTTGTTCTTTAAAAATAACGCCAAAAAGCTTTGGAATATTCTTTAACTCACTCATCGGAAAGGCGATTATAATAGTTGCTGCTGTACCAAAAATAATGATTAGAATGGCAGCTATATTAAACAACGTTCCTAATGCAACACCTTTTAAGACCATTCCTACTAAAACAGCACCAAACCCTAATATAAGACCAATAATCGTAGACAAATCCATATGTAGAACCTCCAAATATTCCATTCTCTTTCTTATTTCGGCTTAAATCTACAATTCTTTAGACCATTTGATGGAATAAATGAAGAGACTTGGCTTTGTCACAAATGCATTAAATTATTATCTATTGCAGTTTCTGCACTATCCTTGTTAGTATATAGTTAATAGTGAAAGGAGTTTTTTAATTATGTCCGTTTTCAATCAATATTTATCTAAGTATGCAGAACTAGCAGTAAAAGTTGGAGTCAACATTCAACCAAATCAGTATCTGTATGTAAGCGCTTCAATTGAATCCGCTGAATTTGTTCGACTTGTAACAGAAAAAGCTTACGAAGCTGGTGCGAGACAAGTTTTTGTTGATTGGAGTGACGAAACCGTTTCTCGTTTGCGTTTCGAAAAGGCACCAAGTGATTCATTCATTGATTTTCCAGAGTGGAAAGTAATGGAGCGGGAACAACTAGCAGAAAAAGGCGCTGCTTTCATGACTATCGTCTCTCAAAGTCCTGACTTATTAAAAGGGATTGACTCAACACGTGTTGGAGATTCTCAGAAAGCAACTGGAAAAGCTTTAAACACGTTCAGACAATATATACAATCCGACAAAATCAGTTGGACTGTAATTGCGACTCCTTCTAAAGCATGGGCTGAGATGGTATTCCCTGATCACCCAGAAGACAAGCAAGTTGAAGCACTTTGGGATGCAATTTTTAAAGCGGTACGTGCTGATACCGAGAATCCTATTCAATCATGGATGGATCACGATCAAAAACTTCATTCAAAAGTAGATTACTTAAATAACAAAAGCTATAAAAAACTGCATTATCTTGCACCAGGTACAGATTTAACAGTCGAATTACCTGCAGGACATTTATGGTGTGGAGCAGGTAGTTTAAATGAAAAAGGACATGCCTTTATGGCCAATATGCCAACTGAAGAAGTATTTACTGTCCCTTTAAAAACAGGTGTTAACGGATTTGTTTCAAGTACTAAACCTCTTAGTTACGGGGGTAATATCATTGACAACTTTAAAATTTCATTTGAAAACGGCCGAGTAACTGAAGTTTCAGCAGAACAAGGACAAGAGGTTCTACAACGACTCATCGATACAGATGAAGGTGCTAAACATTTAGGTGAAGTGGCCCTTGTTCCACATGATTCGCCAATATCTCAATCACAGATACTTTTTTACAACACATTATTTGATGAAAATGCTTCGAATCATTTCGCGCTTGGAAGTGCATACTCGTTTTGCATCGAAGGTGGTAAAACAATGTCTCCTGAAGAGCTTGAAAAGCACGGTCTCAATCAAAGTATCACGCATGTGGACTTCATGATCGGCTCAGAATATATGGATATTGATGGAATAAACGATGACGGTACTAGCGAGCCTATTTTCAGAAACGGCAACTGGGCATTCTAAAATACGTCACAATTCATAAAGGAATATCACATTTTAGTTAATAATCTTGAGAAACTGTTGTATACTTATAATATCAACATGTAGAGAGGAGTCATTGTTATGGGCTTAATGTATACCACTGTTATCGGATTCGTTGTTGTAATCGGACTGTCAGCAGCTTTTATTATGCACTACATTACACTAGATATGCCTGCTTCTGACTCAGTTAGAATTGATCCAAAACCTGAAGTAAAACTATAAGAGTTGCCAATCTGGCGACTCTTTTCTTTACCCCTTTTTAAACAGTGTGACTGAATACAATTCGGATGGGGGAATTAATATGACAACTTTATCAAGTATTCTTGAATTCAATGCTGAATTTGTTAAACATAAAAAGTATGAAAAATATGCAACGACTAAATTTCCAGATAAACGTATCGTAATTCTTACTTGCATGGATACAAGACTTACGGAATTACTTCCTAGGTCTATGAATTTGAGAAACGGCGATGCAAAAATTATAAAAAGTGCTGGTGCAGTTGTAACCCATCCATTTGGTGGAATTATGCGTAGTATTCTTATCTCGGTCTATGAGTTACAAGCGGATGAAGTATTTATTATAGGACACCAAGATTGTGGAATGAGTTCTATTGATACGAAGACAATTATTAAAGATATGGTCCACCGAGGAATTGATGAAAGTCTTTTTAATACACTAAAGAATTCAGGTATCGATATGGAAGACTGGCTTCGTGGGTTTAATGATGTTACGGACAGCGTAAAGCAAAGCGTTGACACCGTTCGCAATCACCCACTTATGGATCCAAGAGTACCAGTCCATGGACTGGTATCTAATCCCGAAACAGGTCATCTAGACGTTATTGTCGATGGTTACACTTTAGTACGTAAGTAGTTTTCCGACAAATTTCCCGGGAAATAGACAAAAGCTTCATATATAAAAGCCGATTTCTCTAATTAGAGAAATCGGCTTTTAATTTTAGCTGTCAATTTCCGCAAAGCGGCCTTACCCTTTCAATAATCGTTTTCAATATGAGCATACAAGTAGTGATCTTCCCAAACTCCATTAATATAAAGGAGTTTACGCAGTAATCCTTCTTGTAAGAAGCCAGCTCTTTCCAAAACTTTTATTGAACCTTTATTTCTTGGTGACACATATGCTTCCACTCTATGCAAAGCTACTTTTTCAAAAGAAAAAGTAGTAATAAGACGAACTGCTTCTGAACCAATTCCTTTTCCCACCATGTTTTCATCAATTGAATAGCCAATAAACCCACTCGAAAAAGGAAGCCTTTTAATGCTGTATAGTGAAATATGCCCTACAAGACGATTTGTATCCGATTCAAAAATCCCGAAATTATACTCTCTTCGGTCTCTCATCTGAAATAATGACTCTCGTATCTTATCTCTTTGAACTGAAACTGTGAAAAAACTTGCATCTTGTCTTGGTTCAAAAACAGACCAGTATTTTTTATTAGCTGTTAAAAGTTCTGTGAACGCGAAAACATCATCTTCGGTTAGTATTCGTAAATAACACTTTTCACCTTCAAGCACTATCAATTTCCTATCACCCTTCTTTTGACGTTAGTTCCATGAATTCATCAACGTCTTTCACACAAAGTGCTACTCCTTTTGCCCAAAAATCTTGTTTCGTAATATCTTCTCCAAGATGTTTCATCGCAAGGTCTTCAACACTCATAGATGCAGTGTCACGAAGTAACGCCATATACTTTTGTTCAAAGTCTGTACCTTCCTCTAATGCTTTAGCATAAATACTTAGCGAAAATAAGTAACCGAATGTATAAGGAAAATTGTAAAAAGGGACTCTAGTAATATAGAAATGAAGCTTTGATGCCCAGAAATGTGGATGTGTTGTATCAAGGGCTCCACCATATGCTTCCTGCTGAGCTTCTACCATCAATTCATTAAGTCGTGATGCTGGTACTATACCTTGTTTACGTTCTTCATAGAATCTTGTTTCAAAAAGGAACCTAGAATGAATATTCATAAAGAACGCTACGCTGCGCTGAATTTTATCTTCCAACAAAGCAATTTTCTCTTCTTTTGTCTCTGCAGCTTTTACTGCTGCATCGGCAACAATCATTTCTGCAAAGGTTGAAGCCGTTTCAGCAACGCCCATTGCATATTGACGATTCATCCAATGAACAGGCCTCATTGCGTATGAGTGAAAAGCATGACCTAGTTCATGTGCAAGAGTTGCAACATTCGACATTGAACCACTATATGTCATGAAAATACGTGATTGCTCAGACATTGGCATTCCAGTACAAAAACCACCTGGTCTTTTGTTTGGGCGATCTTCTGCTTCAATCCAGCCATCTTCAAAAGCTTTACGAGAAAACGCTTCAAGCTCTGGTCCAAATTTTCCAAAATGCTCTAAAATGAATTCTGCACCTTCTTGATAATTGATTTCTTTAGTCGATGAAGTAACAGGTGCATCAATATCATACCAATTCAGTTTATCTGTACCAAGCATTTTTGCCTTAACATTTAAATAATTAACGAAAGGTTCTTTACTTGCACCAATAGCTCCCCACATTGCGTCAAGCGTCTCTTCACTCATTCGGTTGCGAAGTAATGGTTCCTTTAGAACTGATTCCCAACCACGCTTTTCATATACGGCAAGCCTAAAGCCAGCAAGATGATTAAGTGCTGAGGCGAAAAAGTCTTCTTTTTCTTCCCAAGCCTCTTCAAGGGCTTCAAACGATTTTCTTCGAACCTCTCCATCGCTATGTGAACTTAGATTATTTGCCTGACCGACAGATAGCGTTTTCAATTCACCATCCACTTCAAGCTCTATTTTAATGTTGCCTACTAGTAAATCATAAAGTTGACCCCAACCATGGTAGCCATCAACACTAAGAGATGTGATCAAACTTTCTTCTTTTCCGGATAACTTTAGACCAACCTCATCCCGCCACTCATTCAGTACAAAAGTGAACTCCTTCAACTTTTCAGACTTTATTAATGAAGTCCAAACGTCGTCCTCTACTTTTGCTAATACTTGTTGAAATTGAAGTAAAGCCGTTGAAAAACTCGCACCAAAAATACCAATTTCACCTTGAAGAAGTAAAGCCTTTTTTTCTGTCGTATCTGCAGCAAGAAAACAACCTATTACTGCACTGGCTTGTGACATATTCAGTGCTACATCTTTAGTCATTTCGATGATGTCAAACACCTTCGAGTCATCATTCGCAGATGTTGGTGTGTCGAATTGTGCTGTTGTATTTTGCAATGCTGTAATTTTTGCTTTCAAGTTATTTAAATGAAGTCTTAATTCTTCTGAATTACTACCGCCTTCAAAAAACACATCAAGATCCCATACTTCTGAATAGTTTACTTTCGTCAATGATGTTTCCCCCTTATACGTTCCAAATTTTCTAAATACACTTCTATATTGTATCATTAAACTTCGATTAGCGAACTATTTCATTCTGTGACATAAACTCCATACTTTATTCCGCAGAACACTCTTTTCATATGTATACTGGTCTAAGTAGGAGGATATTAAATATGCTAAGAATCTTTATCATGACCCTTTCGTTCATTGCCCTTGTTATTGTCAATGGAGCAGCAAATATAGTGCCATTCAACGGAAGTACTTACGTTGAGATTTCAAATCGAATTCCAATTCTTTTTACACCTGCAAGCTACGTACTGTTAATATGGTTCGTCATATATTCACTTATAGCTGTATGGCTTTTCGGTTTTTGGAAGGAACGCAATAATTTAGTACACCCCTTATCTATTCGAAGATCAATTTTCTTCATTTTGGGTTCAGTTTTTAATATTATTCAGATTATGCTTTGGCATTACGAATTTTTCACTTTATCTTTTATAACACTTGCAGCACTTCTTGTAACGTTGAGCTTACTTTATCTAACTTATCCAAGAGATAGTAATCGTCTCTTTGGACGAATACCGATTGCAGTTTACCTGGCATGGATTATTTTCACATTCATTACAAATATACTTTATGTCTTAACACTTCATGAATGGTCTGATTGGGGGTTAAGTGCTCCACTTTGGACAGTTATTTATCTAACGATTGCTACAGCAATTGCACTCCACTTCATCTATCACTACCATGATATCGCATTTACTCTAGTTTTCATCTGGGTTTTCACAGGTATTGCTGTCAAAAATGGATTCGAAGAACTCTTTGTATCATCCGCAGCTTTATTTCTGGTAATGGTATTATTCGTCACAATTTTTATTCTTCCCAGGAAGAATAAATCAAAAACATATAAAATACACCACTCATCTTCTATTTGATTTGTGGTGTATTTTTTTTATTTAGTTGTATAATCTACCTCTCCTTTATACATGATACGAATAAGGGAGCTGATTACCATTGCCGAGTAATAAAATGTTATCCGCATTAAGCTATTTCAGTATTCTCTTCTCCCCATTGCTTCTTCCCATTATAATTTATTTAGTAACTAATGATACGGAAGTTAGATCCCATGCTAAACGTTCTTTTATTTCACATATCATTCCTATCGCTTTACTTATAGTCGGATTCATCTTATTTTCATTATCGATCTTTTCTTTGGAAAATAGAATGTTTGATATGATGCAAGGAAATTCAAGCTTTTGGAATATCAGTCCACTCTTTTTTATGCTTATTTACGGACTGATAACCGCGATTATTTTCATCTGGAATATTGTACAAGGCATTAGATTAATAAAATAAAGGTAATGTTACAAAACCAATAATAAGTTCTACAACATTTTCAAGAGTTGTAGGCTTTTTTATGCTTAGCAATATGATATAGTGTGGTATATAAATAAAGGAACGAAAGAAAGGATTTGTGTTAAGTGATTGCGAAAACCGAACAGGAAATAGCAGCTCTAAAAAAAATCGGTAAAATCGTTGCCGAAATTAGAGATATAATGAAAGAAGCTACAAAGCCCGGTATGACTACAAAAGAAATTGACGAACTTGGTGGAAGATTATTTGAAGAAAGAGGTGCGATTTCTGCTCCGATCTCAGCTTATGACTTTCCAGGATACACATGTATAAGCGTTGGAAATGAAGTCGCGCATGGTATGCCCGGTCCAAGAGTCATTAAAGATGGTGACCTAGTAAACATTGACGTTTCTGGTTCAATTGACGGTTATTTTGCAGATACAGGGATTTCTTTTGTCGCTGGTACACCTGATGCTAAAAAACAACAATTATGCGACGTTGCTAAAAGCGCATTTGATCGTGCAATGCTTAAAGTAAAAGCAGGATCTAGTCTAAGCGGCATTGGTAAAGCAGTTGAAAAAGAAGCTAAAAGTCATGGATTAGCAGTTATTAGAAATTTAACTGGTCATGGTATTGGAAAGTCTTTGCATGAAGAACCACAGCACATCTTAAATTATTATGATCCTTGGGATAAAACACTTTTAGTAGAAGGAATGGTACTTGCTGTTGAGCCCTTCATATCTGAAAAAGCCGAGAATATTATTGAATCCGGTGATGGATGGACATTCATTACAGAAGATAATTCACTCGTTGCCCAAATTGAACATACAATAATTGTTACTAAAGGCAAGCCGATTATTCTAACACAATTATAAAAGGACGGTTCCACTATCCAGCTTAACTGGATTTTGGAATCGCCCTTTTTTTTATTTCTTTCTTTTTATTACTTCTGTTTTTGCTGGCTTCTCCAGCAATTTACCGTCACGCCATACTTTTTGTACCGGTTTAATACCTTTTGTAAGTTTTCGATAATCCCGTTCCTCTGTATAAGATAAGAATGTTAAAACTTCACCATCTTTTCCAGCTCTACCTGTTCTACCAGAGCGATGTAAATACTGTTCAACTGTATGCGGGACATCAACATGAATTACATGTGTCAAACCTTCAATGTCAAGACCTCTAGCTGCCAGATCCGTCGCTATTAAAACACTGACATCCCCTTTACGGAAACTTTCTAGTGCTTGCTGACGTTCAAACTTTTTCATGTCAGAATGAAGAACAACGATTGGAGCTTTGTTGTAATTCAGTTTCATCTCTCTCATCCGAACTTGATCTACATTGTTAATGAATGCAAGAGCACGAATCTTTTTAAGATGAGAAAGTCCCCTTAATAGATCAGTTTTATCACGTATATCCGTTTTCACAAATGAGTGAACAATTTTCCCTGATTTTGGCATTTCTTCAGAAGAAACTTGAATTCGAAGTGGATCATTCATAAACTTGTTTGCAATGATTTCTATTTCTTCTGTAATTGTTGCGGAAACGACAGCAATTTGACGCTCGGGATTCGAGTTCTCAATCATATTTTTCACAGCAACTCGGTGATCTCTTGATAATAACTGATCACCTTCATCAAGAATAATATAGCGAATATCATGCATTTTCAGCTTTTTTGTCTTAACAAGTTCATCAAGTCGGCCAGGAGTTCCAACTACAATCGTTGGCTTCTTTTTTAATCTGTCTAATTGACGATTGATATTTGCTCCGCCTATTAGCTGTGTCACTGTAATGTCTGTTCCTTCAACCCAGTCACGAATAACATTCACAATTTGCATAGACAACTCCTGAGATGGAGTTACAATAAGAGCCTGTGTCTGCTTTTTTTGACTGTCAACAAGCTGTAGAATCGGAAGAACATAAGCAAGCGTTTTCCCTGTGCCTGTTGGTGACTCCGCCACAATGTCTTTACCAGAAATCATTGCTGGTATCATTTGTGTTTGTACAGGAAGCTCATGCTGGAACTTCCATTTTTCTTTAAAAACATCATCCATATTATCTAAAAAGGACATCTTTACCCCTACTTTCAATCTGCTCTTTTTAGTGTATCATAGCCTGTCCTACATGCACTACATATAAATACACTCCTATAATAAAAACCCCGAATTTAAATTACTATTCAGGGGTAGGTATATTACTATACGTATACATTATTTTATCAATTTTAGTTGAATCATTTCAATCTCTGCTAAAAGCGGAACTAAGTTATCAAAAATATGCGTATTGTCATCATTCACGGAATATCCACCCGTATATTCAGGCTCCTTAGATTTAAAATGAATCATTCTTTCATATAATTGTTGGGCTAATGGGTACTCCTTTACTTCTAGACAGTATAATATTAACCATCCATAAACTGATGGTGATTCATACTTCACCACTGCTTTACCGGTTTTCCGATCATATTGACCATAAACTTTTTCTTGTACTTCTATTTCATTTTTAATGAAATTCAAAAACTCTTTTGTCGAATAGTCTTCTTTAGAACGGTACAAGGCAACTAGTGCCTGATCAATCATATTCACTTTCGTATCGTATAGATAAATACCTTTATCTACATCAAATGCTTTTGGAAAAAATGAGCCGTCTAACTGGGCATTCGCTAATATACTCAGCATATTCTCATAAATGACTTTATCTATTAATCCGAGTGTATCAAGTCTAGATAATGCCTTTGGTTCTATATAGGAAAGCGTAATGTATGGACCAGCACCCCCTCCCTTAACATAGTAATCAGTTAATACATTTTCTTTTTCATTAAAGTTCATCAAGAAGTTACTGATACTTTTAGCCGATTTTTCATAACGTTGATCATCCCACCTTTCGCTTGCGGCAAATAAAGCTTCCAGGATTCGCAGATCATCTACGAGTGCATTTGCAGAAGCTTTACTATCACCAGTTTCAGTCAATTTCCATCGAATAAAACCATCTTTTTCAAAAAAGTTATTCATAAAAACTGTATAAGCCTTTTCAAATTTTATTTGATCATCCTTCACGATTAGATATTCCATCCATATTCCTATCGATTCTGATAACGTTTCCCTACCTTTTACAAATTCACTATCCACTTTGTCTCCTTCTTTTATATATGTAGATAGAGTTCCATTTTTATTGGTTAACCATTTTCCGATAAAAGCTTCAGTGTCCGCTATTTCTTTTTGATCTTCATTATTTTTATAAATCAAAGTTAATAAACCACCTATCACAATAATTCCAATGATAAGAGACAACCAGAACCTCATTTTGAAAGACCCACACTATGAGTCATCTCCTTCTTCTTTGGAACTAGATTTTCAAATCCCTCTGGGAACGATAAATACCTACTATTTATTCTTATTCTAGTCTCAAAATGTTCAACATTCGGTCTTACTCCAAATATTGGTGTTATTTTCACCATTTATATTACCCCTTTTCTATTATCATGATGTTTGTTGAAAACGTTTTGTTTTATACCATTTCGCTTCTTGTTTAAATAGTACCCTTTTGATTTCTAGAATTGATGAATAGACAACAAGTAATATCCATAATTGTGAGTAAGTAAAGTACATGAACAATACTACAAAGAAATTTTTCACAGTTAATTGCTTTTGTTCCATACTGAGTGCCAGGCAAACTTCCGTTACAAATAGTAGAAAACCGACAATAAGTAAAACGTAAGAAACGATGCCGATTTTCAATTCCAAATCATAAAATATATTTACAACAAAGATTGAATGAGATATCAAAATCCCTGCAAAAAACATTAGGTATGTGAACAAGAAATAAAATATATCGATAAACACTTTTCTGTTTTTCAGCTTGTGTAATCGGAATAGATATTTAAAAATAACATATAGATTCCCCCTTGCCCACCTAGTTCTTTGCCTCCACCAAACACGCAGAGTTTCCGGTTCCTGTTCCCAAGTAATTGCCGAAGGAAAAAAACGGATATAGTATCCTAAATCATATACCCGAATACTCAATTCGGTATCTTCGGATAGAGCTTTTTCATCCCACCCATTTAATCTTTCTAAAATGGATCTCCGGATAGCAAAATTTGTTCCCGGAATTGTACACATCTTAAACCAGAACCAGCGTCCTGCTTGTGCCAACCATTGAAATGTTAATGTTTCAATATTTATTAACTTTGTCAGTAAATTTTTATTTGCATTTACAACACGGAATTTCCCAACAATTGCACCCGCTTTTTCATCATTTTGTAATCCTAATGCGAGATAATAAACTGCATCGGGTTCAGGTGTATTATCCGCATCGTATACTATAATAACTTCACCTGTTGATTTTTTGAACCCTTTGTTAAGAGCTCCAGATTTCCCCTTACCTGCATTCGGCGGCTTTGTGTGCAAGGCCTTTATAAATGGATATTGCTCTGCGTAAGCATCAACAATAGAGCCAGTGTCATCGCTAGAATTATCATTAATAACAATTACTTCTAACTTATCTTTAGGATAATTTAGTCGGATCATAGACTTCAAAGTATTTTCAATAACTACATCTTCATTGTGCGCAGGTATTAAAATACTTACTGTAGGTAAATTTCGAGATTCGCTTAACAACTCTTTTTCAAAAGACTTATATTTTAATGAATGAAAGTACCCCCCCACCATGAGAAAGGCATGGTAAAACAACATTGTCCATATTAAGAATAGAGATATATATAATAATAGATTTGTCAATTCAATCACCCCTCCATTTTCATATTTCTACTAGATAACATTAGAGTGAATCCAATGAATAGTAGTACAGCTATTCCACCAACCACAGCCATTATCCAAACAACCTTATCCGTAATACGCTGTAAATGATAAGCAGGAAAATCCATAGATGACATTAATAGCCCGCCACGACTAACTTTTGTAACAACTTGTCCATAAACAGTACTAATTTCAACATTTTCTACCTTAACCCATACATCCATCTTCTTTAAATCAATCCAAGATATATCTGGTAGTTTCTCCATTTCTATAAGCATGTCCTTAAATCTATTTACACCTAGATATGGATGATAAAAAGCCCCCAGTATTCCATCTCTTGTATATTGATAAATTTCAGCTTGACTCAACATTTTTTCAACCGCTTGAGGATCATTAGGTCGTATATACCCCATAGTTTCAGGTAATAAATGCATGCCCTTTAAAAATGAAGGATTTGTGGCATATGGTGCTGAGCCCATTACCTCCCAGTCCTTATCACTTAACTGGACTTGGCCCACGTAAGTTGAAAAAAATTCTGCTAGAACATTGTAACCATTTTGTGACATTGTATAATGTGGAGCTTCAAAAGCTAAAGGGTATAATCCATAGTTCGTTAATTCTTGTATTCCTCTCGTGACTCTTTTTCGTATATAATTACTTTCAAAAGCAACTAATTCCTCTGTATACTTTTCATACTCATCTATAGTTGCGAATTCGCTTTCTTTTTTTAAAACAAATTCTTCATTAGCTTCCGCATAAATAGGAGTATTGTTGTCGACATCCCAAAATTCAAAGCCTTCCCCTGTTTCACTTTCCCGATATTGATGTGTGTAGCCGTGTAAAACAATACTCCCACCATTTTCCTGGGCATTCTTTAACACCTTCAATAACTTTGGTGAATCGGAAAAGTGATATTCTTTTCCTGTTTCGGGATTTGTATAGACCGGTATGACGGCCATCATAAAGGGTATTTTTTTCTGAATTAATATATCTGTAATTTCCTCCATTTTAATCGGATTCACAAGAGGGTGAATATCCTCTAGACGAATGTATGCAGGATGTGATTTTTCATGATTTGACTGAAAAGACTCATGAAGTACTTCGCCTATAATTGAGTATTTGGGAAATGATAATTCATCAAATGCAATAAATAGATTTTTATCATTTTTTACAACCACAGGAGTAGATTTTCCTTGACTTGACATTTTCCCTTGAACTAACACATCACTTTCTTTAACAATTTCGATATCAATTACGTATTCGGGAGTAATGGTTAGTTCTTTATCTTTATTTTTCGTTTCAAAAATCCGATCTACTTTCACCTCATGTAATGTATTGACAAAAGAAAACCTTTCCCCGAGGCGCTCCGAATTATATCCAATTGCAATAAAATGGCCTGAATAACCTTCAAATAAATGATGAAACGAAGCCATTTCTTTCTTAGCAACCTGTCCGTAATAGATTAAATGTGTAACCCCTACCAAATCAGACTTCTTTACATCTTGGCTATTTTTAATGGTAATATCCGTTGTAAAATGGCCAACAATCATATCCACTGTTAAGGTATTTTCGTCAATTTCTCCAGATTTCGATGTGAACATAACCAAAACTTTAGGTTCAGTTTCGTTTTTTGCATCTGTTAATATAGGAAATGAAAAACACATTAAGAAAATGATTGCTAAAAGTAACAGACTCATATTGAATTTTCCTCGTTTTATCATTGTGACGTTCACTCCTTTTCATTTATCTCTTATTTATTCACTAAATTCCTTCGTGTCGTTTCTCAACACATCTGAATTAAAAAAAACATCCCCTAGTGGTTCATTCAAATAATCCGATATCTTTTTCATAGTAGTAGCACTTGGATAATAAACACCATTTTCTATTTTTGATAAAGCCGTCCGACCAATTCCGATTTGGTTCGCCATTTCTGCCTGCGTAATATGTTTGGATTGACGCATCTTTTTTATATTGTTTGCTATCAAGTAGGCATCCCCTTTCATTATTTATTAAATATACTTGTGTAGAAAAACAAAACATTTTGCGTAAAAAAATATGTTTAATTATTTTTAATATGAATAGACTTAAATATTCGAAATGTTTTGTTTCGTCTTACAACACACTATAAACAGATTTGTTCTTTTAGTCAACACATTTCGGAGGAAAATTAATCTTTTTACAAAATTATTAATTAAATCCTTCGAAATTCAACGAATATAATGACATTTAAATTCATATTCCATCGATTTTCTATGTTTTTCCTCTCGTTTAAGCTATTATGAAAAGAGACTCATCAAACATTATGTATATTAAAGGGATTTAATATAACAGAAAATTAAATACCAATACTTTTCCACACTAATAAAACCATAAAATAGGACGTGAAACAGAATGAATGAATTTGGAAGAAGAATCCACCAATTGCGCAAACAAAAGAATATGACGTTACGTCATTTAGCTGACCTTTCAAATCTAAGTTATTCTTTCATAGCTTCATTAGAAAAAGGAAGATACAAGCCATCCCGAGAATCTATATATTCACTTGCAGCACCATTAGATGCAGACCCAAACGAACTTTTACGACTTGCTGGATTTCTTCCAGACCAATTCGAAACTGTTGAAAACTCCTTTTCAGAAAAAAACAGCAAAAAATCAAATAAATTTGAAATGGAAAACATTTTAAATACCTCTGTTACATTTCAAGGAATCGAACTCCAACAAACCGATAAGGTAGCTCTTTTGTCCTTTTTAAAAACAATGGCAAGTTTTAAAAACTCCGATTTATAAATTCACAACATGAAAAAAATCTGACAATATTCCGAATATTAACATTCCTCAGTAGGCAGACCACCTAAACTACTATATAATAAATTTATAGATATAAATGCTTTTCAAACATGAACATATAGTAACAGACTCATTTCGAAATTCGTCCAATAAACTAAAGAATTAGGAGTTCCGACTTTCATATAAGTTTCTATAATAGTTTTATGTATTTCAAGAGTTTAAAAAATAAGTAAATGAGGTGTTCAAGATGAAAGCCTATCTGGTGAATAAACACTATATATTTACAGAGTACAATGACTTATCGGATTTAATTCACGATATTATTCATTATACCGATCTAAAAATGCAGCAAGAAAGTCATTCCTTTACTATTTGTACCGGAAAAATACAATTAAATCGGATGGTATTTATAGCCGATAACGGCCAATGCACTCGCCTATTGCATGATTCTGAGGACAATCTTTATTATTCTTTAGACGACATCATTTCCGAAGAAACAAGCGAGTATACAAACGCCAAATGAGAACTAGGTTAATAACGGTGCTATATCAAACACAGGACCGTTAACTTATACCTAGTTCGTTTTTTGGTGTTTATTTGTTTATCTGTTGTTTAAATCTGAACAAGACTGGGAATAATAATATAGATACTTTTTGTTAGGAATGGAGGCGTTTCTTTTGAACGGTAGAAGTTATTCCGATAAAGCAAATAAAGAAGCAAGTAACGAAGCAAGCAGCGAGCCTAACTGGTCTGAAGTTGCGGACAAAGCAGCAAAAAAAGCTGAATTAGAATTGGATAAAATTAAGCAAGATGCCAAAGATTCTATTAAATCCAATAACCAAAGTTATAATAATCCTACCGAAAAAGAATAACAAAAAACGAGTACTTTTTAAGTACTCGTTTTTTGTTATTCTTTTGCAATAAATATTTCATCTTCTAACGGCCAAATTGAAAAGTCTGTAATTATTCCATCAACACCATACTGATAGGCTTTATTTATAGAACGTACATCTTTTGCAGACCAAACCAATACTTTACCACCAAAGCTGTGAATTTGATCGATAATATGTTTGTTTACATGCGAAATATTAAAATTGATAAAGGTTGCAAATGAGGAAAGATCTTCAATTTTTTTTGAAGAAAGCTGACTCGCGGACCTCTTCATTAGTAAAGCAACTTGAAGGTCTGGTACGAGTTGATGCATTTTCCTCATTGATTCAATGTCAAAAGATTGTACAATCACACTACTTAAATCACTATAGTTTTCCAAAACCGCAGCTACTTTTTCTTCAATTCCAGGATATTTTGACGGTTTTTTTATTTCAATTAGCAAACCTATCTGCCCATAAAAGTCCGAAAACAATTCATCTAATGTAATTATTCTTTCGTCTTTAAAATTTTTATGAAACTTACTACCTGCATCTAAATTCTTTAACTCAGCAAGCGTGTAATCGCTTACAAAACCATTGCCATTTGTAGTACGATCTACTTTATCATCATGTATGATTACGAGCTCACCATCTTTTGATAGATGTAAATCCAGTTCTAAAAAATCCGCGCCTAATTCCAATCCCTTACGAAATGCTGCATGGGTATTTTCGGGTGCATATCCTGATGCACCACGGTGGGCAACGCTTACCATACCGCCCATCTCTACGGGTTCCATAATATACGACTCTTTATATCCTACTAGCAATAACGTACACGCGCATACTAGTCCAATAAGTTTCATTAACTTTCTGTTTTTTAATTTCCCCATAGTTTAAACCCCACAATCTCTACAATACTCGGACAATTCCAATGATTCTATTTATCTTAGTTTAGCATAAGAATTACTTCCTGTAACTACTTATTTTATAGTAGTAAAGTTTCATGAGTTTGTTAGGGTTTTATAACTATTAAGTTTAATTTATTCCCACTGATTATCTTTATACTTTTTATAGTAATTAACTTGTCTAGCTAATAAATATAGTTTTCGTTTGAAACTGCGATCTTTTTTATAAAATAATGGATTACCAAATTTCTTAGCTTTGATTAGTTCTCGAACTTCAGTATTGATTGCTTTGTTTGTAACAAACTTTTTCAAAACAACTTTCGGCACAACTGTAAATAAGAACTTTTCATTTAATAGCGTCAATGATTTTGTTTTTTGATAAATTAAATCATCTACAAAGTACTTTGCCATATTGTGTCCGCACTGAGTTATGTAATAGCTCGATCTTCCCTGTCTAATATTCACTTCAAACACTTTGAATTTACCATCACGTTCATCATATTTTAAATCGAAATTTGCAAATCCAACATAATGAATATCTTCTAGAAAACCTTTTAATTTCATCATTAACTCTTCATTATATCGAGTTATAACAGCCGTGTAATTACCAATGGCTGTCACTGTATGCTCTTGCAACACTACTTGGGCAAACGTTACCAGCTCTGCTTTTCCAGCACTGTTCATATAAACAACCGAGTCCCACATATAGGTATCGTCACCCGGTATGAAGTCTTGAATAATGAGATCTTCTTTATATCCGCTCGCTTTAATCTTATCGATGACAGCTTGCACTTCTTCTGCTGAATCGACTTTGTATACCTTTTGCTGTCCTGGGAAACTGTTCAAGTAGTACTCCACACCGTTACTTGGTTTTACAATAACGGGATAAAGCATTTCCTCGGTAAACGTTTCATCTTCTAGACATGAGTATATAAACGTTGTCGGTGTGTCGATATCGTGTTCTGCACATAACTTATAAAAGTTTGATTTCACTAATAATGTATTCATTAATGATTCTGGAATATAATTAAACACATAATCCTTTGCTAACTCATCCATATTTTCCGAAATCATTCGTACATATGCATCGTTTGTCCCAATCAAAATCATCTTTTTATCAGGCTGAGCATATTTTCTAGCTACATTTTTCAACAATCGTAAAAAGTTTTCTTTTTTATGGAAGTTTACGTCCAACTCGATGTTTCCTATAATCGTACTTAAACTCGTAAAGGATAAAGCTTCTTTTCCTACAAGTATCGGTCTTATATTATATTCTTCATGAAACGAGATTGCCATATTGTATGCATTTATATCTGTTCCAATAATTACTGGAATAAATGGATGTTTTGTCATAATGCCCTCCAAGTTTTTTTATGAATAGTGTAGATTCAGTGTTTTCATGTCAATAAATCGATTAGAGAACTAACTTAAACCGATAAAAATAGTGCCATATACTGAAATTATACTATCCTTTCAGTATATAGCACGGCTCTTCATTTTTCAAAAACTTGATGGATAATATCGTGCACGCTGCTGTTGTTTAAGTTTTTGTGAATACAACTTGTCGGTATTGTCCTCAAGGTTTCTGCAAATGCTTTTGCTAGTTCCGCCTCGCCTGTAATGTGAATTTCTCTCCACCCTCGCTCTTTTTTTAATCTCTCAACAATATCAGCCATTCCTTTATAAAACCTTCCCAAGTTCTCTTTAAGTCTTGGTTCCAAATCATCCACTTTCGTACTCCCAATAACATGTTGATTTGTTGGATCCATACGTTTCTGTTTTCCCCACACCTCAAGATTGGGGTCAAATCGATACTTTAGTTCATCTTCAACAAAACCCATAGCTGTGTCCAAAACACGTACTTCGCCAAAGCTTGGAAGGATAATTCCCGCTTCGGGATAAGCTTTATACATGTATTCCATTTCCTCAAGCACAGGATGGTCTTCCCAATGAAAACTCGTTTTCACTGGAACTTGAACGTAGTGAACGGACCATAACTCAGGCTCTATCGAAGCAAAAATCACTACTCCTTTATTTAAGTTGTTCTGACTATGTTCAATTTCTTGCGCTACTTTTTCCTTCAGAATGCCAAACGCTTTGATTTCATCTGGATCTTTGGACAGTTTCAAGTATTCTTCAATTCGCTTCATACCGCTTTTTAAATGAATTTTCCATGCCCCATTTAATTGTTCCGGATCACCTGGATTGGTATTCAAGTACACACTTAACACACAGCGTTTGTCACAACGAAAGCCCTTTAAAGACTCCAATTCTTTGCTTAAAGACATTAATCCTAAAACCTCCTTCAATTTTTCACACATACCAAGCATGCCCTTTGACCGCTTTGCTTATAACAAAGGTTTTCATATCTCTTTTGTATGTATTGTTCGAAGTTGTTTGTAAGTGAGGATAAATTTGGTATAATTATAGTAATAGTCTATATACTTGAAAGTAGGTTTTTTCATGATTCGGGCAATTTTAGTTGATGATGAACCACTAGCTATAAATCATATGGAAAAAAAGTTGACAGAATTGGGAACTGTAGAAGTTGTTAAAACTTTTTCAAATGCCAGTTCTGTGTTAAAAGAAATGAAACATTTGGATTTTAGAGTTGCCTTTCTAGATATTGAAATGCCTGGACTTAACGGACTGGACTTGGCTGAACTCATTCAAGATTGGGACAGCACTATTATTATCGTTTTTGTTACAGCTTATCGAGAATACGCGATTGATGCTTTTGAATTACATTCGATAGACTATTTAATGAAACCAATATTATCGGAACGACTAAAAAAAACGATTACTCGTATTCAAGAAAAAATTCAATTGAATGAAATACAAGTATCATCAACAACCAATACTGCACCATCCATACGAATTGTATGTTTTGATGAATTCATAATGTATCACAATGATATACCTGTAAAATGGAAAACATCTAAAGCAAAGGAACTTTTCGCATTTTTTATAGCTCATCATAATGAATATGTAAATCGGGATACCATTATAGATTTGATTTGGCCTGAAAATGACTATCAAAAAGCTAAGACCCAATTACATACGTCTATGTCCTATTTAAGAAGCACATTAAATTCTCTAGGGTATCCTAATGTTATAGAGTTTTTAGATCAAAACTATATACTGAAACTCCCTAACCTTCAATGCGATTCAATTGATTTCATTCGGATGATCAATGATTCACCAACAGTACATAAAGGTAATATACAAGACTTCGAACAAATAGTTGAAGGATATCATGGTAACTTTATGGAAAGAAACGGCTATGAATGGGCCTTACTTCAAGCACAGAGCATTCTTCAAAAACTAGTACAGTTGTTACAAAAGATGATTACCTACTACTCAGAAAGTAATAACCTTGATAAAAAGCAACGCTATTTGGTGATACTGCTCCAATACAATCCATACTCTGAAAATGTATTACAGCAACTCATGCACCATTATGTTCAGATTGGTAATCGCGGTGATGCTGTTAAAGCCTACCATGAATTCACAAAAGTGTTGCTCAATGACTTAGGCATTTTACCTGAGCATGAGACAAATTCACTATATGATTCAATCTTACAAGGGAATCCAATTCATTAAAGAAAGGACTATGGATTTTATAAAATCCATAGTCCTTTCTTACCCTCTTCTCATCTTGTAGTGATTCTCTCCGAATTATTTTTTCTTGAACCGATTTTATTTGGAATATGGACACTAACAGTTGTTCCAACACCCTCTATACTTTTAATCTCTAATCCTCTACCATACAACTTTATTAAGCGCCGATTTGTATTTGCTAAACCGATACCTACTTTTTGATTTGGATAGACTTTCAATAGTTCTTGTAACCTTTCTTTTTCTATCCCTACGCCGTCGTCTATAATTGAAATCTCAAAATATAAACCACAATCCTTTATTCGAATACAGATTGTACCTCCTTCAACCCTTTTTAAAACACCATGCCTGACAGCATTTTCTACAAGTGGCTGAATTGATAAAGGAGGAACTTTTAAATCGATTTCACTATCAATCTCCCACACTATTTTTAGCCGATCCGCAAATCTTTCTTTTTCAATATATAAATAAGAACGAATTAGATCTAATTCATCTGCTAATGGCACAACCGCTTGTGTGTTGTTACTATCAAAACTCTTTCGCAAGTAGTTTCCGAACTCCTGAAAAAGTTTAATCATTCGTTCTGTATCTATCTCTGCTAAAGAAGCAATCGTATTTAATGTATTAAATAAAAAATGTGGCTGAATCTGTGCCTGTAGCCAAGCAGCTTCTGTTCGAAGTTGTTCATTAATTGACCTTTTTAAATTAGTTAATGCATTTACACGAATTTCAAATTCCAACGCATCCATCGGTTTGGAAACATAATCATTCGCTCCTGAACAAAATCCTGTGTAGATGTCCATAGGATCGTTGCGAGCTGTTAAAAGTAATATTGGTAGTTCAGACATTGTAAATTGCTTGCGTATTTGTTTAGTGAGTTCATACCCAGACATTATCGGCATCATTACATCTGAAATCACTAAATCCAACTCTCTTGTTTCAACGATTGTTAGTGCTTCATAACCACCCGATGCGCATATAACTTCATATTCCTTCTGTAAAATCATACTTAACAATCTTAAATTCACATGATCATCATCTACTAATAATATTACTAAACTGTTCGATTTTACTTTTGGCTGATTGGTAGTCGAAAAGGATGGATAAATAGTTGACGGTTCAACAAAATACTCATCAAAATGAATAGAAGCTGCAGTTTCTGAAATCCTTTCTGATTCAACAAGTTTTGCATTCGCTAAAGGCAGGGTAAATGAAATTACGCTTCCTTTACCAAGATTCGATTCAACGGTTATTTCTCCACCATGTAACTCTACTAATTGCTTACATACCACAAGCCCTAATCCGATTCCACTCCCACTAGATGTAATGCTGGGATCCACTTGTTCGTATGCTTCAAAAACTTTCTGCTTCATTTCTTCACTGATTCCAATGCCTGTATCTTTTATATAAATAGTGGCTTTATGATTCGTATAGCTCGCTTCAATACTTACAGAACCTTTATTTGTAAATTTAACAGCATTATGAATAAGATTAAATAAAATCTGAATCATTCTATTCTCATCTCCATAAACCGAGGGAAATGTAGACGGAATTTCCATGTTCAGCTGCAATTCTTTCCCTTCCGTCATAAATTGAATCATATCCAACACACCTGAAGCAATAATATGCATATTTAGAGGTTCTTTATTGAGACGGATACGCTTTTCTTTTAAACTGTTTAAATCAAGTAGATCGTTCAGTAAGAACTTCATTCTTTGACCAACACGAACGAGCAATTGCAGATTTTCTCTATTTTTTATTGTTAATGTTTCCGTTTTATCATTTAAGATCGTATGTGCAATATTAATAACAGCATGAAGCGGATTTTTTAATTCATGGGATGTGTTTGCTAAGAAATCATCTTTTAATTTATCAGCTTTTTGAAGTTTTATCGTCTGCTCTTCATTTAAACGGACCATTCGAAAATGTTCGCTAAACAATAAGCCGGCAAACGCGCTGATGGCAATTAAATAATCGAATGGATAGTAAGGAATATCTATCATATTCATGTTAATAGCGACACCCCATATTACGTTCGAAAGGTTTATAGTATTAGCAATTAAAATATAAATCGCGGTTTTATTGCCATTTTGAATGACTTTTATCAATTGAAAAGTAATAAATACATAGGAAAATGCATTTAAAAGCATAATACCAAAGCCGATGTACATCACATATTTTATCGGAATTATTAATAGAGAAATTATTAAAGCTGCATATGCATTAAAAAGCCAACGGAATATTATACTCTGTAGATTGAACATGTACTTCACAAATCGCAGGACAAAATACAATGTTCCAGCAAAAGATACATATAAAAGAATATAAGACCATCCCGCATTAATTGGTAGTAAATCAAGCAACAGTTTATCTTCATCTATTAATATGGAAAAAGCTGCAAAAAAAGTAATTGCACCGAAATAAATAAGCTCTTTACGGCGTTTGTATCTATTTATAAAATATAATGAAAAAGCATATAAACTATGCCCAAGTAGAATAATTGTAACTAATAGCTGCACGTTTTTAGTTAAATTCACACTCTTATTTATTGCCTCCATTGAGCCAAATCTAATAGATTTTGTAATGCCGCCTTCCATAAATTCTTCAAAGTTCGATACATGAATAAGTAATTCTATTTCACTACGATCCGCATGAAAGAAAAGCTTATTAGAGCCTAATTTACTTTTGTATTGACTATCAAAAGCAGCCACTTGACCGGTTTGAAATTCTAGCTTCTCATCTACAAAGACACTCGCTGCTGAGGATATATCTTGAATATGTATACCATAAAGCTCTTGATTCTTATTTGGAAGTAAAATTTTCAATCGAAAGGTACCGTAATTTACTAATTCATCTTTTCTTGACAGTTCACCCCAGTCACCAGGAACTGCTATTAATTCTCTCTTACTATTTGCGAACTCAGAACTTTGTTCATGTAACTGATTCGGAAAAAACTCCCATTCCCCATCTAAATCGACTATTTCATTTTCTAAAAAAGAAAGTTCACTTAAATCAATGACACCATTTTGAGCAAAATGATGAACAGATTGTTTATAGTTTAATATCCAAGCAAGGCGAAAAACCGAGAGTATAATAATAAGTGAAATAATAATTAGAAATATACTTCTAATTTTTAACTCTTTAGCAGTATCCATATGTTCATTCATTCCTTTACTTATCAACAGTACAATAGAGCAAATGCAGTTTCTTTGAAGAAAAGTCAATAGATATTTTGTCCATTGTCTTTCCACATTTTAGAGATGACCTTTTGGAATATTAAATCGAACGGATACTCCTTTATTGAGAGAGCTAGTTATTATTAGCCCTTTCCCATAGAGACGTATAAGTCTTTTATGTGTATTCAACAATCCAATTCCTCTTTCACTATCAACATTTGTCGTTAGCAGATCCTTCAACTTCTCTTGAGCTATCCCAACACCGTTGTCCACTACTGATATTTCTATTGATTCCACGTGATTGACAATCCGGATGGTTATAATTCCGCCTTCAGGTCGTTTTAAAACGCCATGCCTAATAGCATTCTCGACAATTGTTTGGATAGAAAGTGGTGGTATTTCTATCATTGGAATCGCATCAAAATCCCAATCAATAACTAAACGTTCCCCAAATCTCTGCTGTTCAATGTATAAATAAGATTGAACGAGCTTTATTTCATCTTTTAAAGGTATTACTTGATTTAAATTCTGTGTAGTAAAACTAGATGCCAAGTAAGTTCCAAAGTTATCCAAAAGCTCCGTCATCCTTGGAGGGTCTATTTCACTCAAAGCCGCAATTGTATTTAAAGTATTGAATAAGAAATGTGGTTGTATTTGGGCTTGCAACCAAGCCGCTTCCATTCTTACGCGTTCATTTATAGATTCTCTAATATTCGTAAGTGCCTCAACCCGCATAGTTAGTTCCATCTTCTCTATTGGCTTTCTAACGTAATCATTTGCGCCTGAGGAAAAACCCGTTTGAAGATCCTCCAATTGACTACGCGCAGTCAAAAGTAATATAGGCAATTCGGAAAGGGTAAATCTTTCTCTAATCTTTTGCGTAAGTTCATATCCTGACATATTTGGCATCATAACGTCAGAGATAACGAGATCCCAATTACCTTTATCCAATAAAAACAATGCATCCTTTCCACTTGTACACGTAAAGACTTCGTATTTTTCGGCTTTTAAAATACGTTCGACAATTGCTAAATTTAGCGGATTATCATCAACAACAAGCACGCGTAATCTTTCAACATTCAAGTTCCTACGTAAGGCCCTTTCTGCTATATCTATCATTGGAACAACCGCAGCGTCCGTTTGTAGATTGCTCTCTTTTACTTCACTTGTACCAACTGGAAGTGTAAATGTGAATGTTGAACCCATTCCCTTTCTGGACTTTACAGACAATACTCCCCCATGAAGTTTTACCAACTGATCACAAATACTTAGCCCTAGTCCAATCCCTCCAGAAATAGACGTTATTCCCGAATCTACTTGTTCATATGGCTTAAAAATAGTGTCCTGAGTTTCATCATCTATCCCGATCCCATTATCAATAATATGAATTACCGCCCATTTTTTCTTCACCTCAGCAGTAACCACTATTTCACCTTCATTCGTAAATTTCACCGCATTGTGTAGTATGTTAAAGATAATTTGGAATAAACGATTTTCATCTGCTATAACTTTTGGAAATGTATTTGATATTTCATTTACAAATACAATATTTTTACCTTCTTTCATAAACTGCAACATATCAAATACTCCATTAACTACTGATATCAATTGCACTTCAGTTGTTTTCAATACAATTCCGTTGTCTTTCAGTTTTGAAATATCTAGAAGATCATTCAAAGTCATTGACATTCGTCTGCCAATTGTAAGAAGCAACTGCAAATCGTTCTTCCCTTCATTTGATAATTTATCCTTTTCAGATTCCAAAATGGTTTGTGAGATATTCAGAATCCCATGAAGTGGATTTCTTAGTTCATGGGATGTGTTTGCTAGAAAGTCATCTTTCCTTTTAATTTCTTTTTGCAGCTTTAAAGATAGCTTTTCACTTTCTTTAGTTGTATAAATAAATTCATTAAACCAATATATAGCAAAGAAAAATACTGCAAACATAATTTCAAAAGGATAATATGAAAAAGATGTAAGCTTATTCGTTTTAATAGAACCCCAAATAATACTCGACGCTATACTAATGGTTGCCAGAAGAAAATATATGATACTCGCTTTACTGCTTATCATTATTTTATATATATTGATTGAAATTAGAATAGGTATCAAACGCATAAATATTGGAAACAACACTGTTGTAATTTCATTTATTTCTAAAATAAAACTTGCGATTAACAAGACATATGAAATAGATAGAATTTTGTACGTGTAAGATAGCCACTTTCGGCCCTCAACATATTGATGTAGGACACCTTTAAAAAATTGCAAAACGAAAAATACTCCACTTGCGTATGTAATATAAACTAGTTTAAACCACAGGCTAAAACCAATTGAAGGCAATAAATATAAAATTAATTTATCGTCATCCAATAAAATAGATGCTGCAGCAAAAAAGAAAGCGCTCGATAAGTAGAGCATTTCTATTTTTCTAGTACTTAAAAAAAATATAATTAAACTATAAAAACAATGCAGCAACAATATTGTTGCAATAATAATTTGGAATAAGTATCCAATGAGTTGGGCTTTGTTTACGGATGAAACCTTTCCAAATTTAATCGATTTTACAATACCACCAGAACGAGAAGAATCGAAGTTAGATACATGAATTATTAAATCGATTTCTTTTGTTTTCCCATCTATTGTTACGCTAATTGGTCGAAAGTCTTGAATGGATCTGTCAGCCCTTTCTGCCACTCTACCTTGTTCCGCTACCTTCCTTCCGTTAATAAATATAGTTGAACTCGATCTAATTTCTTTAAAATAGAAGCTGTAAGCTTCTTCCTGATTCTCATCCAATACTATTTTCAATCGATAAGTCCCATACCCAAATGGTGATTGTTCTTCGTTCGCAAGTTTTCCTTCCCAATTTTCTGGAACATTTATTAATGTATTGTTTTGAGATATCAGCGGAATCTCTATTTTTTTAGGATCAATTATTTGATTTTGATAAAATAGCCATTCACCGTCTAATGACAAAACGGTATCATCATTTAAATCTATGCCTTGGAGATTTAATACTCCTTCTTTTGCATGTGGGTATTCGTAAGTAGAATTAAAGTGAAACCAAGAAATCCGAAGACTTAATAGAATTAGTAAATATATGCCGATTACGACAATCACATTTTTCTTTTTCATAATCAATTATGTTCGCCATCCTAATCTGAAAAACCTTCTTATTATTTGTAATTATGTGGACTTTCCAACTCTTACGATGGCTATCCCTCCTTCCAGATAATTAAGGAATCAGCGACGTCTTGAATGAACTATACCTATTTCCACCTTTTGATTTCGAATGATACATTGCAATATCCGCTAAATTGACAAGCATTGTCCCATCTGTACAATCATCAGGATACATGCTCGTACCTATGCTGACGCTCACTTTAATTTCATTTGTCCCAATATAAAATGTGTTCGTAAACACATTAAAAATGGATAGAATATGTTTTTCCATCATGTGAACATCCTCAATTAGCACAATAAATTCATCTCCACTTAAATGAAACACGTTTCTATTTAAGGATGGTATTATTTTCAGACGATTACCGACCTCCTGCAATAGTAAATCTCCTACAGAATGGCTATACGTATCATTTACTCGTTTAAATTCATTAATGTCCATATACAAAACTGCCATTTTTCTATGCATTCGATTTGACCTCGTTATCATAGACTCTATTGCATTGTTTAACATTCTTCGATTTGGTAAGTTTGTTAACTCATCATGATGAGCGATGTATTTCCACTTTGCATACATCTTTTGCTCAGTAATATCTGTTGAAATAGATAAGTATCCTATAATTTCACGTTTATTATTCTGAATCGGGACAAAAGAAGATCGAAGCCAGATTACACGGCCGTCTTTCGCTCTCATACATAGGTCGCTCGACCATTGTTCTCCCGCATCAAGACAAGCCCACTTGGCCTTCCAGAACTCTTCAGAGTGATAGCCCGAATGCAAGAGCGAATAATCTTGCATGTGGATTTCTAATAGAGAATAGTTAAAAGTACTTGAGAAGGATTCGTTAACATCTATCAATTGACCTTTAGAATTTATTGTTATAAGAATAGAAGTTTGATTCAACAACTTTTTCACAGTCTTTAATATCCCAAAAGGTATACAGTTCGTTTCCATGCCTTTTGAATTACTCAGTGAGTCTGACATTGTTTTTTCACTCCTTACATTACATAACAGATTTCACAATACACTTTGCTATCTCTAATTATAGACAATCACTCTTACAGTCTTCTTACAAAATACTTTAATAAAAAAAGCAAACTACATATTGCGTAGTTTGCCTTTTACAATTTCAATAATATTTCTTAAAGATTCAACTTTTTTCTACGTGAATTGTTTAAACCGAATACTAACCATAGGCCTAGTATGATAAGCATCATTCCAGCTGCCATCGGGATGACAGGGAATGCTTCACCTGTTTGCGGTAATTTAGGTCCGCTGTTCAGGTTTAGGTTCGGATTTTTCGATCCTGTAGTACCTGTTGATGAACCTGGTTTACTAGATCCAGTTCCTGCGTTTGGTCCTGTTGGTTTAGTAGGAGTACCTGGTCCGCTTGGTGTTCCTGGAGTATTTGAATCACCAGAGTTATCACCTGGTTTTTCTTCGCCCGGTTTACCGGATTCTGTTGGCTTGCCTGAATCTTCTTCATCTGGTTTACCGGGTTCTGTTGGCTTGCTCGGATCTTCTTCACCTGGCTTACCTGGCTCTGTCGGTTTGTCTGAATCTTCTTCACCCGGTTTATCGGGTTCTGATGGCTTGCCTGGTTCTTCTTCACCTGGCTTATCTGGCTCTGTCGGTTTGTTTGGATTTTCTTCCCCCGGTTTACCGGGTTCTGATGGCTTGCCTGAATCTTCTTCACCTGGTTTACCGGGCTCTGTTGGTTTGCCGGGTTCTTTTTCACCTGGCTTATCAGGTTCTGTTGGTTTATCGGGTTCACCTGGATTTACTGGCGGTGTTCCTGGAGTACCTGCTATAAATGTAACTTCACAAGAATCAGTAGCAATTATTTCTGCAACTAAATCATGTTTAATATATACTCTATATTTACCACCTATAAGAACATTTGAGATTGTTGCAATTCCATCATTATTTGTAGTAACTATTGCAATTGTAGTATTTGTAATATCTTTAACAATAAGTAATGTGTTCGGTCTATCTAGAATTGTAATCATAAAGAAATCACACACTTTTACCTCCAAATCCACAACTGCAGAACACTCACCTACATCAAAGGACACTGTAATTGTTCCTACAACGCTACCATTTATATCTTGCGCAGTGTAGATTCCTTCTGGTAAATCTTCTTTTGTGAATTCAATTTTTCCGTTAGCATTTGTCTTTCCGGTCGCTACTGTAGTACCAGAGACATCTTTCAAGATTAATGCTACATCGGCTTGTACTATTTCGCCTGATTCTTTTACTGTGATCGTGAATGCATCACATGCATTAGGCGTTGACGTTAGGTTAAATTCAGCTTCGCAATTTCCATCATAAGAAACAGTGATTGAACCGATTTTGTTACCATCTTCGTCATGTACTGTGTATTCACCATCAGGTAGATTTGATTCTTCAAATTCAATTACGCCGTCTTTGTTCGTCATACCTGTTGTAACTATTTTGTCGTCTTTGTTTTTAACTGTAAGAACTACGTCTTTGTCGACTGCCTTGCCGTTTTCTTTTACTGTAACTGTGAATACGTCACATGTTTTTGTGTCTGCTATCATGTTTACAGCAGCCTGACACTCATCTTTTGTTTGATCATATTCATAAGACACAGTTATTTTACCAGCTTCATTGCCGTCTTTATCGTACGCTGTATATTTGCCCTCAGGTAAATCACCTTTCGCAAACACAATATTACCTTCCGAATCTGTAGTTCCCTTCGCAATTTCAGTATCGCCTGACTTTATTACAAGTTCAACATCTGCACCTGCAATCACATCATTTTGCTTCACTATGATTGTAAACAAGTCACAAGTCGGAGCCGGAGTTGGTGGAATTGGTTTAGGTTTCACTATTGCTTCACATGTGTCTTTTACCGTGAATGAATTAATTAGTTTTGTTCCTTCATAAACTCTGTACGTTCCCTTTTCAATTACATAAGGGAATGTAATTTGACCTGTTGCATTTGTTTTGAATGTTGTAGTTGGTTTTCCGTCTGAATCTATACCTTCTACTTCATTACCATTGTGGTCCTTTATGGTAACCTTTTCAATATTTGCGCGTGGTTTATTGCTGCTGTTGTTTATTGTTAGAGTGAAATTAGGACATACTGTTAATGGGACTACCTCACCTATACAATTTGCATCCGCATTCTTATCATAATTGACTTGTATATCACCTAAATCTATTGGTGTTCCTTCAATATCTATAGTAACAGCATATACTCCAGCTTTGACTTTTTCAGGATCTAAAGTAATTTCTCCATTTGCTCCTGTATTTCCAGTGTCATTAGAGTCTATTACCTTATCTGTTACTTTATTTGTCAATGTAACACTTTTTCCTGCCGTTACGGGCTTACCGTCAAGACCTCTTATTGTTAATGTAAATAAAGGACAGAGATTTGTCATGTCTACGTCTTCAATATTTTCTACAGGAATTAATTTTCCAACTCTCGACGTATCTGTTGCAGCGTTCAATAGGACATTAAAATTTTCAAGTATTTTATAACCTGTTGGAGTTACTTTTTCCTTAATTGTATAATTTCCGTAACGAATTTTTTTAAACTCAACCATACCTTGTAAGTTAGTTGTTGCTTCGTCAAGTTTTATATTCCCTTTTTTGTTCCAACGCTCAAATACAATACCATCGAAATTACCTGTTTTTCCTGTTAACGGGTTTATTTTCACTTTATGAAGTGTAAATGAACCCATTGTAGATGTAATATCAGTATCCGATGTATTAAAGTTAAACACTATCGGTAATCCACCTGCATCAGTTTTTACATCAGAATTTGCTCCAGTGAAATTTATTGAAGCAGTATTTGAAAATTTATCACCAGATCCTCCAAGAAAGAACGTTTTGTATTCAATTTGATAACCCTTTTGATCAAAATTACCTAGTTCTATGCTAAAACTACCATCTTCATTATCTTTAATATCTTCTGATGGTATCGGTATTTTTATATCACTAATTGTAAAACCTCCATCTATACTACGTAAGATTTCCCGTTTTATAAATGTATCTTTTAACAGCATCTGATTTGCAGATGGTTTATCTGTTAATGTGATGTTACCTAGTATTGAATGAGATTTATTAATATTTACTTTCCATGTAATAGTTTCATCTTCTGCATTTGTTGTTGCCGATTTATCAATTAATTCATTTGCAAATCGGATTTTACCTTTTGCTTCAAAAGGATAATCTTTTCCATCAATAGTAAATAAGGCATTATTTACATACTCATTGGATTTTTTTGTGTTTCCATCTACATTTCCAATGACTGTATCTGAATCTTTCGTTTGATATTTGATGATATATGCTTGCTTTTTAGCACCGTCAGGTAAGCCACTAAAATTGATTGTAAATTTTTGAACTGTTGAATCTTCGCTTAATGTCCAACCGCTTTCCTTGGTTAACTCGGTTCCGCTTTCACCTATGTCATTATCATCATTTAAATTTAAAAGATAAACTTTGATTTCTTCTAACTTAACAACTTCATGACCACTGCCAACTGTATCAACAACTTTTGCACCATTAATGTTTTGTTTTGAGATGTTAACAGCGAGTTCCCAGTTAAATACTTGGTTTACATGATCAAATCCGTATGTTCTAATGTTATCTAAACTCTTGTATCCGTTTTTACCCATTGGTGTGTCAACTGGTTTGTACAATGCTGACTTTACTATCTCGTTACCGGTAGAAGATGCACCATCCCATGTGATAGTGGCTGTATTACCATATTCATATGTTGCGCCAGATGAATCAACGTCCATTCGAGTTTTGTATATTACTGTGATAGATGTGCCTACCGGGATTGGGTTTTTGAATTCTAGTTTATATCCTAATCTAGCATCTGTAATCGTTTCTGTTACTTCAGAGTTATTTGAAATTGCAAAATACTTATCACCTGGCATTCCCTTTATTAATGTTTGTCGGCTGTCACCACCGGTTAATTGGAATACATCATCTATAACTAGCTTTTTCATTTCTTTATCAGCATTGATTGTTAACGTCCAAGTGATTGTAGAATCGCCTGCACCGTGGTTAACTACTTTACTTTTGGTAAAGATGTTTTCTGTTAAAGGTAGTTCCTTCTCTGCAGGAGTAATATTTGGACTTGTGACTGTGTTTATCACTTTTGTTCCTTTTATAATAAATTCACTTGTTGATTCTGTCGTGTATATTATTTTAAAAGCTTGGCCATTTTCGGCATCAGCACCGAAGTTAATGTCAAGCTTTTTACCCGAAGAAGTAGATGCTGGATTGTAGTAACTTGTTACTTCCACTAAATCTCCAATCTCTTCACCATTAATATCAACATTAACTGTATAAATTTTTATTGTACTATTATCAACTATAGCATGTGCACCCACAATAGTATCTGAAATTGTCGCTTTACCATTATCAATAGGAGCACCTAAATAATTGTATTTTATTTCCCAGTTTGCTTTGTATTTAGTGCTACCATCTAGAAGTTCTTTAGATAATGGCGTTCCATATGTGATTTTTACGGTATCACTACCAGTATCCAATATTCCCCCATTATTATAAAACTCTGCAGTATTCGAAAACTGTTCTTTGTCCTTCGTTATGTTTCGAACAATTTTTGTGCGGAAAGATAGTTCATAAGCAAATCGTCCATTATCTAAGGTTACTGGAAAATTTGGTACTGAAGTTTTTGTTGGTGTAACTTCGTTACCTAGACCATTTAAACCTACTGGAATTTTTTTTATTGAAATTGAACCTTCCAGCTCATAATCAGCATCATTTAAAGCATCACGGACTTCTGCGTCTATCAAATCAGCGCCTTCATGATTCACATTAATTTTCCAGTCAATATACTTTTCTCCATTTTCTGAACTTGCAACACCACTTTTGGACATTTTTGCTCCTAGCGTTTTAGGCTTAAATACTAAATTTAAAGAAATATCTTCACTGCCTTCAATTGGTATAATAATTTCTTGCTCAAAATCATCATTATTTAAATGTCCAGAAAATTCCGCTCCGAAGTTGAACGTAATTGTTAATGGTTGCTCTTTTTCAAGTTCATCATCAAATTGTACTGTTACTTTTCCGTTTCCATCTGTTGTATATGAATATTTATTAATTGCTCCATCGGGACTATTACCAGATAAAGCACCGTCATTGAAGACGATCAATGCACGTGGTAACTGGAATGTAAAGTAAGAACCAGCACCATAATCTCCATCAGGAATAATATCAAATTTGTAGGATACTGTTGTATCTGTTCCAAGAGTAGGCAACTCATAAACATCACCATCTTTAGCTACCAAATCATTCCCTATTTTTAATCCAACAAAGCTCATAGTAACCCCTGTTGCTATTTCTTCATTCCTATTTAGTAAGGATTGATCAGTTTTTTCGTGCTCAAAATCTTCAGGATTTAAGTTTGCTTCACCGCCATCTGAATCCACGTTTGCTTCACTGCCATCTGAATCCGCGTTTACTTCACTGCCATCTGAATCCACGTTTACTTCACTGCCATCTGAATCTACGTTTACTTCACTTCCATCTGAATCCGCGTTTACTTCACTGCCATCTGAATCCACGTTTACTTCACTGCCATCTGAATCCACGTTTACTTCACTGCTATCTGAATCCACGTTTGCAGAATTACTTTCAGTTATGGAAGTATCTGCACTAGCACTAACCATCCCTATCGGCCCCAACACCGACTGGCTAATAAGTAATAGCATAATTAAAAAAATGTTAAATTTCTTCATAATTTCCTCCTTGTTTTGTCTTAAATTCACACGGCCTTTCTTGATGTACTGCCATATACCTTCCTCCTCATTCATAATGTTCATCTATATAAATTCATATAAATAATAAAGTTGGTTATTTCTTGAGTTTGGCTTGCACAATTAACCTGTCTGGTGGGTTTCGACTGCCGAGTGGTGTGCATGTGACGAGTGTAATGAGTGGTTCTGCTGAATCGTCTAGAACCGAAACATCTGATTGATGGACTACGAAGGAATCCACTATAACGAAATCCAGTACACCATCTTCTGTTATCACTTGAATTTCATCATCTACTGCCAATTCTCCTAAACGATTGAACTGTTTCCCTTTTGCCACAGCACGATGTCCAGCTAGGCCTATGTTGTTGACACCAAATTTCTTATCGGGTTCAATCATGCCGATTCCTTTTGTTAACTCGGTAACACTTGTCCCTTCAAAAACAACCATTTCCAAATCAATTTTGTCGATGGATAAAATTCCACGCGCTCCATCCATTAACGGATTTTCCTCATCCGGAGATTTCGAATATTCTTCCACTTGAATCAGATCTTCATAGTTTGTGGAAAGCCTTTCCAACTCATCTGTATTACCAAGTTGCTGAAAGCTTTCAACTAACTTCTGTTGATCATTGTGGTGAATTCTTTTTTCAATTTCCGGGTAGGAAACAATCGTCAAACCGCAAATTATGAGTAACACACCTATCCATTTACGAATTTCGACTCCCCCCTCAAAACTAGTACTCTCAAAGTCTCTATATCCACACCTAATCATATATTTCAGCTCTTACTGAACGCTTTACATCCTCTTACAAAACGCTTACACTTTTAATTTTCTACAAAAAAATACCCCGCTTAGAAACAATTCAAGATTGTCTCTAGCAGGGTATTTCGATTATTTATTTTAAACTGCGATTTAAAAAGGCTTTCGTTCGGTCTAATTGAGGATTTGTAAGTAAGTCAACGGGATGACCTGTTTCGACGATTTCACCATTGTCCATGAATATCGCACGATTGGCGACTTCTTTTGCAAAATCCATTTCATGTGTAACGACAATCATCGTCATGTCTTCCCTAGCCAAGTCTTTCATCACTTGCAATACTTCTCCAGTAAGTTCAGGGTCTAAAGCGGAAGTAGGTTCGTCGAATAACAGGATTTCAGGGCTCATCATTAATGCTCTACCGATTGCAACCCGTTGTTTTTGTCCCCCCGACAATTTGGACGGATAGACTTTTGCTTTATCCGACAAACCAACTTTCTCCAATAGCTCTTTACTTCTCTGCTTAATCACTTCTAAACTCTCTTTCTTAATTAACCTCGGTGCCAGTTCTAGATTTTCCAAAACAGTTAAATGAGGGAAAAGATCGAAATGTTGAAAGACCATGCCCATCTTTGCAGTGATTTTTTTAAGTTCTTGCGGCTTTGAATAAACCCCGTCTTTTACTAAATAATCATCCGAGATGCGAATGCTTCCTCCGTTTATATCTTCTAAATGTACTAAACTGCGCAGCATTGTGCTTTTCCCAGAGCCGGATGGCCCAATGATTGCGATGACGTCATTTTTATTAACTTCAAATGTAATATCTCTAAGTACTTCGAGTTGTCCAAATGATTTCTTGAGATTTGTTACTTCAACGAGTGCCAAAGTGAGTGCCCCTTTCAGTCGTAGTTAAACCTTCGTTCTAACCATTTAAAGAATAGTGTTAACGATAGAGTAATTGCTAAATATAGAATTCCTGCAATAAAGAACGGAACGATTGTAAAGTCTCGATTCACTGCCGTCTGGGCAAAGTGCAACAACTCTGGGACAGCAACCGCGTAGAGCAGTGCAGTGTCCTTCACAAGCGTCACAGACTCATTTGCCACGGCTGGAAGTGCGATACGAAACATTTGAGGTAAAATAACTTTTGTTGTTGTTTGAAATTTATTTAGACCAAGTACTTTAGAAGCTTCATATTGACCTTTGTCAATCGCTAGAAGTCCGCCTCTGAAAATTTCCGCGAAATACGCAGCATAGTTTAAAATGAAACCTAAACATGCAGCGACAAAACGATCTAAAACTAAGTATTCACCAATAACCGGAATGAGTGGCAATCCAAAAACAATAAATAATAATTGCAGTAATAAAGGTGTACCGCGCATTAAATAAATATAGCCGTGTCCGAATAACGATAACGGTTTGAAGCTACTGCGGACAGCAAGTGTAAGCAAGAAGCCAAGCGGAATGGATGCAACAATGGCAATCAAAAATAAAATAACTGTCAGCTGCGCTCCTTCAAGCATGGGTTTCATTATTGAGATGATATAGTCTAAGGACATTAAAAGATTCCTCCAAAAACAAAACAGGGTTTCCCAAGGAAATCCTGTTTGCTTCTTATTTGTTGGGTCGTTTTATTTTAATACTTTGTTTTCACCAAACCACTTGATTGAGATTTCTTCAGCAGTTCCGTCTTCATTCATTTTATCCAAGGCAGCTTGAAGTTTCTCAAGCAATTCCTCATTTCCTTTTTTCACGCCAATTCCGTATTCTTCAGGTGCTAACTCATCGCCAATCACTTTAAATATATCCTGTTCTTGGGCCATATAGTAATCGATAACGACTTCGTCAATTACGACAGCATCTACACGACCAATTTTCAAGTCTGTAAGTGCTAATACATTATCCGCATATTCGGAAATGGATTTAATTTTAGAGTGGATAGGATTCGCAGCTAGGGCATCTGAAGCTGATGACAATGCTTGCAATCCAACAATTTTACCGTCTAAATCATCTAAAGCCTCAATTGCTGAGTCCGTTAACGTCGCAACAACTTGTGCATTGCTTAAATATGGTTTTGTGAATAGAACCTTTTCTTTACGATCATCCGTAATTGTATACCCGTTCCAAATTAAATCGATTCGACCACTACTCAGTTCTGTTTCTTTTGTTTTCCAATCGATTGGCTGAAACTTCACCGTCATTCCCATATTCTCTGCTGCAGCTATTGCGTATTCAATATCAAAGCCCGTCAGTTCATTATCCTTATCACGGAACCCCATTGGTGCGAATTTATCATCTACACCAATAATCAATTCATCGTTTTTATCCGTGCTTCCTGATTTCGAACATCCCATTAGAAGGACAGAAAACGCCGTCATTATTAATAGTAGTGTCGTTAGTTTTTTCATATTCTATTAAACCTCTTCCCTATTTCAATAATTTACTTTAGCACGTTAATGCGTTAACACTTAATAAGATAACATGATTTGAACACAATTCATAGTATTTTATTATAAAAAATAAAAAGACAACGGAATCTACCGTCGTCTTAAGATGTACATATGTTGTTTTCCTTTAATTGAAAAAAGGAAGGGTTGCTATAAACATCATTATAAAGAGAATTGCTAAGTAATTTACAGAATACAGAAAGTTGATCTGCGCCCATTTAAAATCATCTTTTATATATGAACTGCTCACACTGACAACGAACCAACCGAGATTTAGGACTGTTGCCACAATCACAAAGGTCATGCCAAGTGAACTTAAGTAAAATGGCCACGGCAGTAAACAAATGATATACACGGCCATTTGTCGCTTAGTCATATCGAAGCCATACACTACTGGCAGCATAGCGACATCCGCAACTCGATATTCTTCACTCTTCTTCATCGCAATTGCAAATGTATGTGGGATTTGCCATATAAACAATATGATAAATAAAACGATAGGAACAATATGCATTGCTGGCGCAATCGCCGCCCATCCAATTAAGGGTGTCACAGCTCCGGAAACACTACCAATTACTGTGTTAAGTGTATAGCGCCGCTTTGACCACATTGTATATAAAATTACATAGGTGAACCAACCAATAAATCCATAAATCGCTGCTTCTACCGTGGTGAACAGTAAAAGGACAAAACCAATAATCGAAAGTGCTATGCCTAGAATTAAAACGGTTTTAAGAGATATTCTTCCTGTAACCGTAGGACGCTGTTGTGTGCGGGTCATTACCGTATCTATATCGACATCGTACCAATTATTTAGAACAAGAGCACCCGCCATAAGTACCGTACTTCCAATCATCGTTAAAAAGAACATATCCAGATGTTCGCTAAACGCTGCATTTGTAAAGTGAAGCGCCAACCAATAACCTACAAAAACAGGGAGCACGTTTGCGATTAATACGAGCCCTTTAAAAAGTGATTTAATATCTGCAATCACCCTCGAAATACTTCTATCTTTTTCCACAGAAGGAATCACTTCCGTAATCATTTAATATCTTCCCCTTAAAAATCATTTAAACGAGTTCATTTTAATTATTCTTCATCATTATTAATAATACCATTTAGTTTCAATTAAATTAAAGACTTTCGACCTTAATTTAAACAAGTAGCTGCTTATTGTTCTCAGAAAGGACATATCTTCTGGATATTTCCTCATACTAAAAAGGGTACAACAGAACTAAACTGTCATACCCCTCTATTATTATTGAAGAATTTACTTCGAAGAATTAACAATTGCTGTTGCGATACGGTCAATAACTGGAACCGTACTTTTTTTAGTATTCTCTGTTAAGATACTGAATATCAACGTTTCTCCGTCTTTTGCCGTTGCATAACCGGCTAAAGAACTAACATTATCCAAACTGCCTGTCTTGGCGTAAACCTTCCCTTTTACCGCCGGAGTTTTCAAACGGTTTCTAAGAGTCCCTCCAACAAATCGATCGTAGCCACCCGATATTGGAATACCATGTAAAAACGAATGATACCATGGGGCAGATCGAACAAGAAATAGAAGTTCTGTCAGTTGTGCAGAGGATATTTTATTTGACCCCGACATTCCTGAAGCATCTTCAAACAGCCATTTATCAATATCCAATCCAACAGATTCACCGTAATCACGCATTACTTTTAGTCCGGCATTCCAACTGCCCTCTCCGTAAATAACTTTCCCCATCGTTTTCGCCAATATTTCAGCGTGTGTATTGTTACTCAATTTCATAAATGGTTTCATTAAACTTTTTAAGTTCATGGAGTTTTTTGTCGCTATAACATCAGCAGTTTCTGGCGTCTTTCCACGAACAACTTTTGATGAAGAGACGAATCTAATGCCTTTTTCCGCCAATGATTTTTTAAATACATCCAGTGCATAATTTGTTGGATCCGAAACTGTAATCCATTCTTTTTTACCAGAAGTGCCAATCGGAGAATTCCCCGTTATTAAAATAGTATTTGTTCCGTATTGACGCGTTATTTTCAATGTGTTCTTATTGCCTTTTGCAACTGTTCTCGACCGATTTGAAATTTGTACGGCTCCTGTAGCTGGAGTCAATGAAACATTTGTAATTTTGCCTGGAACTGTAGGCTTTGCGGAAACAATAACTGTTCCAGCATCGTAATCTGCATTCGGAGATACCGTCAATGCAGAAATCTGCGCTGCATAATAATAAGGTTCATCTCTTTTTTCAATACTTGGTGATAAACGAACTGCATCGAAATAAGTATCATCTCCAACCAAGTTACCTGAAATTTGTTTAATTCCCAGCTTAGATATCTGTGTGGCAAAGTTATCAAAATCCTTTTTTAGTAAAGTGGGATCGCCCTGCCCCCTGAGATACAAATTGCCTTGCAAAGTCCTGTTCTCAACGGGTCCATCTACAAGTAGGTCTGTAGTAAATCTAAATCATTCACCTAATGTTTCTAGTGCTGCTGCAGAAGTAAGTAGTTTCAACGTTGAAGCAGGTGTAATTCCTTTATCTCCATTATGTTGATAAACAATTTCTCCTGAAGACGCTTTACGAACGACAACACTATTATTTGAATTTTTCATTCTACTGTCTGTCATTATTTGATTGATTGATTTATTGATTTCCGAATACTGAACTGCAGCTTGGATTGTTTGTTGTTCAGGTGTTGAGAAAAGTACTGTTCCAGAAAATAATGAGACACTCATTAATATCAATGCAATTTTCTTCTTGATCAAGCTGATATTCCTCCTTGTGAAAAAGTTCTGATAACTCTAGCATAACATGCGGATAAGACTAGTAACATACTAAATCTCGATAGGTTATAAAGTTATTTAGAGTTTATAGTCTTTTGACACTTTGGATGAATAAATTATCAGCTTTTGAACGCAAAAAACACCACTTAAAATATAAGTGATGCGTGAATCCTACTATAGAGTATTTCACACAGTTTCTGCATAACTTCGCAACATTTTAGTTCTTTACTAGATTCTCGATTGTGTCGACTACTTTTTGATAGGCATCATCCACATCTACTGCGTCGATATGGATTTTCTGGTCTTCAGCATATTGATTGCTGGAATGCTTGTACTTCGGATCATAGTAAAACTCGAGTAAAAGCTTTGTTGCAGAAGCGAAATCACCGTTGTCCAAATCAGACTCAATTTGTTGAGCAACAGGTGTGTGAATATGCTTTTTAATGAGTTGAAAGGCTTCTTTAAAAGGCATAGAAGACTCCCATGGTTTATAATCATCCAAAATAATTGGCACTCTTGCTTCTATAGGAATATGGATAAATAGTTGCTTTCCCTTTTCTTTTTTATCATTTAAAAACTCCGGTAAACTCACTTTCCCAATGCGTCTACTCTCACCTTCGATGAAAACAAAAGGTTCGTTTTTATAGCGTGTAACTTCATTCAAAAGTAGGGAATCGAACTTTTTTTGGTTGCTCGGTTCAAGGCCGATTTGACCAAATATTGAGCCCCTATGGCCAGCCATTCCTTCTAAATCAATAACAGGGTACCCCTCTTCATACAGTTTCTTTAAAATAATTGTCTTTCCTGAACCTGTATATCCATTGAGTACAACTAACTTCGGCAAAAACTTCTTGTCCTCCAGTTCATGAACAACCCACTGTCTATACGAACGGATTCCTCCATTTAAACGTTTTGCGTGGATCCCCATTAAATCGAGCACTGTCGCAGCCGTTTTACTGCGCATTCCCCCGCGCCAGCAAAAAACGGTAATTGGAGTTTTTATTTTATTAAAAGTGGCTATAAAAGTAGGGAGCTTTTCGGAAAAAATCTCGAGTCCTCTTACTTTGGCTTCGTCTGCACCTACTTGTTTATAAATAGTTCCAACTTCGGCGCGTTCTTCATCATTAAATACAGGTATATTGATGCTTCCTGGTATGGTTGACTCTTTAAACTCTCTAGGTGAACGCACATCTACTAACGTGTGCTCGCCTTTACTCTGTACTTCTAGTAAATCGGTTAATGAAATATCTCGAAACATTTTTTCACCTTCTAGGTTGATTTTGATCCTATTACAGTACTTGAATTCTTCCTTTTTGCTCTTCCGTTACTTTACCAATGATATGTGCATCGACACCTTTGTCGCGCAACTCTTTTAGCATTTCATCCGCTTCATCATGTGTAATAGAGATGAGCAATCCACCAGAAGTGACGGCATCGCATAAAATCCATTTATCAATTTGATCTAATGTCTCTGCATAATCTACAACGTCTGCAATATGTGCAAAGTTATTTTTCGTTCCTCCAGGTACAGATCCCGCTTTGGCAAGTTCTTTCACACGTGGTAGGAGAGGTACTTTATTGAAATTGATTTGGATACCAACTCCACTTCCTTTTGCCATTTCAGAAGCATGACCCAGAAGCCCGAAACCTGTAACGTCCGTAGCAGCGTGAACATCATACGTTGCCATAACTTCAGCAGCCGCTTTATTGAGTGTCTTCATTACTTTTGTTACATTTTGTATTTCTTCTTCAGTTAACAAGTTGTGTTTGAGTGATGTCGTAGAAATACCTACACCAATTGGCTTCGTCAAAATTAATTGGTCTCCCGGTTGTGCCCCCGAATTGGTTCTAATTTTATCGGGATGAACAATACCCGTTACAGCAAGACCGAATTTCGGCTCGTTGTCATCGATTGAATGTCCGCCAACCAGAGTAACACCCGCTTCAATAAGCTTGTCTCCAGCACCTCTTAAAATATCTGCAAGAATCTCTTTATCTAACGTAGCAATCGGAAATGCAACAATATTTAACGCCGTTATCGGTGTTCCGCCCATTGCATATACATCGCTAATCGCATTCGTTGCTGCAATTTGACCGAAATCATATGGATCATCAACAATTGGTGTGAAAAAGTCTAATGTTTGGACAATCGCTGTCGTTTCATTAATTTGGTATACTCCTGCGTCGTCGCTTGTATCTAAACCTACGAGTAAATTGGGGTCTTTTTTAGTTTGCGGCAACATACGTAAAACAGCTTCCAAATCTGCAGGGCCTATTTTACAACCACAACCCCCTTTTATTGTTAATGATGTTAGTTTAATTGCTTCCTTTTTGATCATACTCACTCGTCCTTTCAAAAACATGTATGTCTTTAATTTTAACACAGAAATAATAGCAACCATCACTCTGCCCACTCAGACAATACAAAATAAAGGCATCCCATTAGGAAACAATTCTTAATTGTTTCAAACAGGACACCTCTGTTTATTTCAAATATCTTCTGGCACCTGAAAACTCAGATTTAAATTGAGCAAGGTCGATGGACACAATTTCAACAGTCTTTTTCGGATTTGGTGAATGAATCATTAGCCCTTCTCCAATATACATACTCACATGATGGACATTGCCCTTCCCTTTATCGTGAGAATAGAACATTAAGTCCCCAGGTTTTAAGTCCGCAATAGAAACAGCAGTTCCACTCGTTGCTTGAACTGTCGAATCTCTCGGAAGTGTAATTCCGTGCTGTTTATAAACCGAGTATGTGAAGCCAGAACAGTCGTATCCAAAACCAGAAGTCCCAGCCCACAAATAAGGGAGACCTAAAAACTCTTTAGCGGTATTGACAATATCATTTTCAGTTGGTTTTGGAACTTCTGCTCCACTTGCGACTATTTTCACGTCTGATTTTCGAATGAATTTCACACCGTCTACAGGAGTTTGAACATGCAAAAGCTCTTTATCTTCTTCGATAATCGGTAAAGTTGTATTGAAACTGACATCTATAAAATGTTCTTTTAAAGTTCGATCACTATACATCTCAATTGAAGGCTCACTTACGATTGCAACCTTACACTCTGCGTAGTTCTGACTCATTTGTGCAATATGATTCTTCGGCACCCAACCAGGATAGCCTGTTTTGTTTTTCGGAGTGTACTGATCTTTCACAGCGATTTCGTACCACTCTCCGCTCTTGCTGAGAATTGTAACTTCCTGCCCGTACAATGCTTGTGTTTCAATTTTTCCGACAAGCCACTGTTTTTCTGGAAGGGTCATCACTTCCGTCCACTCTTTCATATTCGATACTGAAGAAGTTGCATACGAATCTACTTCCCGGTCTTGATTAGGTTCTTTCCACAACGTAGTCACTGGAACATTTATAGAGTACGTTTCCCTTTCTAATGGACTATAGCAAGGAAGCTCCGTTTTCGTATCCAGGCCGGATGTACTAATTAGTTCATCATCAACCAATGAGGTATTTACTGAAGGGACAACTTCATTTACCGACTTTACAAAAACCATTCTGATTCCAATAACTACAATAAGAAGAACCACTAGAACAGATATAAGTCTTTTCAACACTTTGCCCCCCCTTTTCTCAATCTATCATTATCTATAAACTTACAGGTTTTCAAAAGCCCTGTATAGTGCAATTAAAATCTAAGCAATACCTGCTCTTTGTAAATAACATATAAAAAAACTTGAAACGTCTGCAGTTACTCGCAGTTTACTCGTTTCAAGCTCACTTTATTCTACGTACTCAATTTGTTTTATTTCTCCAGTAATAAATCTAAAAACGCAATAGGTACATACGTCTTTTTATCTTTTAATTCAGGTGCGATTTCAAATTTACCAATGCTTTTATTAAAACCGTATACTACTTTTCCACGATTGATCATAAAAGAACGATTTTCTTTAGTAATGAGTGCACCCGAAACTCTTGCTTGTGCTTCTACGTGGTAACCTAATTTTTCCGCAACTTTGCGTAGAGGAATCATTTTTACACCGTTCTTCACGTAATGATCCGCTTCGATAATCTCCTGTGCTAAGACCATTTCTTCAGTTACGTAATCCAAAGCTATGATTTTAGATGGTGAAGTCTGAGGTGGAATGCTACGTGTTGTTGCTGAATAGAAAACGGCTAATTCTTTGTTGTGGAGATCCGCTTCCTCTATTGTCTCACCTTTTTGGTTCAAAAGAATTGTGTCTTCACCAATATTCAATTTCAATTCATTATCCAAACTTAGAAATACGTCATCGAATTTTGCTATTTTCACTTCGCCCACTATGTCACCTTTTAAAACAACTATTTCTGGTGTTACTTGTGCAGGGTAAATTAAAATCATCGGCTTAATTTTATCATAGTAAGCTTCGACTATCGAACCTTTTTTGAATTCATCCTTTTTCATTTGTTCAGTTGTGTCACTATTAAGAAGGAGAGCATCATCCGTAATGCTTAAAACCATAATTAAATCATCTTCATTTACAACTGTAACCATATTTCCTTTTTCAGATGTTTCAATTTCTTGAATTACTCCAGTAAACTTCATATAATTCGTCGTATCTTTCTCCACCTCTGAAATTACTGTTGTACGTTCCTCGGCAAATGTCATTGTACTCCCAACTACACCGCCTGTTAATAATGTTAATAACGCAATTGCACCAATTCTCTTCATAGAATCACTCCTTTTCAAATTCGGTATTCACACCATTTGACGGACCAAATTGGTAAAAGTTACACTTATTTATTTATTATTAAAAAGCGAGCAACTTACATGAAAATCAATCGGTGATTTTTCTATATTTATAAAAAATAAATCCATTCGCCATTTCGCAATTCCCTCTGGCACTCGCCCTTGTGACGCAAGTATTCAAGATGTGCTAATGTTTCACCTACCGCAAAGCGTATTTCATGAATTGTGAGCTCAAACTGAAATAATTCTTGATACACATCATAAATAGAAGATGGCTTTCCAAGTGCAGCCAACGTTTGTTCCAGACGTTGCCCGTGATGAAGTATAATTTCATCGATGCGATGATTCGCGCCGTGAAAAGGTTTCCCATGAGATGGAATTACGTAGTCTATATTCAAGCTTTTCAAATCATTAATTGATGAAAGATAGGATTTTAATGGGTTATCGTCTCCGTGATACCAATACGATATATTTGGTGTGATTCTAGGTAATATATGATCTGCCGATAGAAGCACATTTTTTTCTTTATTGTAAAAACAAACCATTCCATCTGAATGCCCTGGAGCAAAAATGATTTCATATTCGTAACGACCAATTACTACTTTTTCGCCTTCGACAAAATAGTGATTTACGACCGGCAGTGGATAGACTAAAGGTTTAAAATCTATATTGTTTTTCACCATCTGATTTGCAATTTCATCTGGAATTCCTGAGGCTGAGTAATACTTATGTAGGCCACTTAAAAAGTCATCATTCCATGCCGTCTTTCCAGCATCCGAATCAATCTTAGACATCCATACCTCGGCTCCTGTTTTATGTTGAAGTGTTCCAGAATGGCCGTAATGATCTGGGTGATAATGCGTAATAAAAATGTCTTTGATTTCACGTTGTTGAATGTTTTCAGCCCACATTTTACTTGTGTACTCATTATTTAATCCCGTATCAATGATTGTCCATCCATCTTCACCTTCTGCCATAAAACAATTGACATGATTCAAACGAAAAGGTAAATCTACTTTTATTGGTATAATCCCTAAATGTTCAATCATACAAACCCTCCTATAATTAAATATAACACCCCCATTATACACAGAAGATTAGAACTAATGCATGGTAAACCAACAAAAACTACCAACTTAAAAGACGAGTCAAGCGTCTTTTAAGCTGGTAGTTTGAAAACAAAATGTACATTTTTTTATTTGAATTAAAGGAAGCGCCGTGATATTTTGTTTCCACCATAAGAATACACGATTTGTTTTTTGTCTACATTTGTTTCCAAATGGACAATTCGTCCCCATAATTGATGGATATAGGGCAATACATTTTCTAAATATTGAACATCCAGTTCTGTTTCCTCATAATTATGGACTAAATAGAGTTCACCGTTACGGATATAATCTCCATCATCAACTACAATATAAGGAAAACCGCCGTTAACTCTCATAGAAACCAGCTGATTTCTTACACTTTCACACTCTTTGTTCGTAATTTGATAATCTTTCCCTTTTTTTTCAAACAGATATAAATCTTCTTTTTTCACTAATTCCTTCGTTAAATAGTTCCGAATAAATGAGGTATCTGACTCGATTTCTCGAACTTCAAAAATCTTTTCTCTTCCTGAATTCGATTTTACTCCGTACTGTTTCATTTCTTCTGTCGGATGATTATATCTTTTTTCAATGTCCTCAAAAATTTTCAAACCAAGATAGTAAGGGTTAATGGACGTTTTTGATGGTTGAACAACGTCGGCATTTAACTTTGAAAACTCAATAGATTCTTCTGTTGTCAAATCCATTTCTCTTAATATTCGTTGATGCCAAAAAGAAGCCCAACCTTCATTCATTATTTTAGTTTCAAGTTGTGGCCAAAAGTAGAGCATTTCTTCTCGCATCATTGTTAATATATCTCTTTGCCAATCTTCCAATTCGCTACTGTGTTCTTGTATAAAAAGTAGAAGATCTTTTTCAGGTTGTCGAGGTGTTTTTTTTCGCAGTGGAAGCAGTCGTTGTTCTATTGAAGCTTCCTTATTATTTATGTTCCAAAGATCATCGTATTCTGTTTTTCGTTCAACAAGTTCTTCTTCTGTATCATCATTCGAGTTGGAATGTTGTTTATCTCTTAAAATGGATGGGTCGATATGTTCCTGGATTGCGATTACTGCATCTAAAAACCTTTCCACTTCGAGCTGACCGTAGATCATTTCATATTGTGCAATACGCTCAGCAGTGGCAGTCATACTTTCCACCATATCTCTTCTTGTGGTGGAAAACCGTACATTATTTTTAAAGAAATCACAGTGGGCAAGAACATGAGCAATAATTAGTTTGTTTTGAATAAGACTATTTGTATCTAGTAAAAAGGCATAACACGGATTCGAATTAATAACGAGCTCATAAATCTGGCTTAGTCCTAAGTCATATTGAAGCTTCATTTTATGAAATTGCTTTCCAAAACTCCAATGAGTATAACGGGTCGGCATGCCATAAGCCCCGAATGTATAAATAATATCTGCAGGACAAATTTCATAACGCATTGGGTAAAAGTCTAGACCAAACCCAGTTGCAATTTCTGTGATTTCATCAACAGCATTAAAAAGTTCTTTTAAATTTGTCATTCGAAACCCTCCAAGCGCTTTTGGAAAAAGCTTTTCAATGCAAAATAAATATCCCGATTTTCTTTTAAAATATAATGGCGAAACTTTGGATGTTCAATCTTTTTATATGAAGACATTAATGTTGAATATCGGTTATATGCATTCACTTCTCCATAACCAAACATATTAGAAACCGCCATAATCTCATCAACAAGTTTCATACATTTTTCATTGTCAGATGTCATGTTTTCTCCATCCGAAAAATGGAATGGGTAAATATTATATTGTATGGGATTATACTTTTCATCAATAAGTTCTAACGCTTTTGCATACACAGACGAACAGCGCGTTCCTCCACTTTCTCCTTTTGAAAAAAAGTCTTCTTCAGTAACTACTTTCGCTTCAGTATGGTGTGCAATAAATTCAATTTCCACCGTTTTATATTTAGAGCGTAAAAAACGTGTCATCCAGAAAAAGAAACTTCTCGCAATATACTTTTCAAATGTACCCATGGAACCACTTGTATCCATCATCGCAAGGACAATTGCCTTGGATTCTGGTCTTTCAATGTCATTCCATGTTTTAAAACGCAGATCATCATTGTGTATCGGCATAATCTCCGCTTTACCCTTTATTGCATTTCTTTTAATTGCCGTTAATATTGTACGTTTTTTATCAACATTACCGATAAGCCCTTGTTTACGAATGTCATTAAAATCTATTTTATCAATTATGCTATCAGCTGCTTCTTTTTGCTTTAAATCCGGTAATTCAAGTTCTTTGAATAACGCTTCTTCTACTTCAGCTAGAGAAACTTCCGCTTCAAAATAATCTTTACCCGGCTGATCTCCAGCTTCTTTCCCCTTACCAGGTGCGGCTTTCCCCCCTGGGCTGCCGTCACTCGCAACAACATCCCCGACCTTACTATCTCCATCGCCTTGACCTACATGCTTCGATTTATCTGAGTTATAACGGATTTTATACTCATCCAGCGAACGAATGGGGATTTTTATAACATCCTTTCCATTCGTCATAATTATACTTTCCTCGCTAATTAAATCCGGTAAGTTATTGTGAATAGCTTCCTTCACTTTGTCCATATGACGAAGCTGATCTTGGTAGCCTTTCCGATGGAGGGACCAATTTTCCTGGGAGACGACAAAACTGTCCTTTTGATGTTTGTTCATTTTCATCCCACCTATCCAATTTGTTTCATCATATGCGAAGGGATACAAGTTATTGCATTAACAGTAGGTAAAAAAAAACAAGACTAATTCTCGATTAGCCTTGTTTTTTTGTTTCGATTAACGATTCAAAAGACTTCCAACATACCTTAGTAATTCATTAGCTGATATTGAATTATAGCCGTATTCATCAATCAGACTTGCAACGACATCGTTGATTTTCTTAAGCTGTGATTCATCTGGAGTTTGTGAAGAAGTTGTAATTTTAACAATATCTTTTAAATCCGCGAACAGTTTCTTTTCAACAGCTTCTCTTAAACGCGCATGAGATTTGTAGTTAAAGCGAGTGCCTTTTCTTGCATAGGCTGATAAACGAATTAAAATTTCTTCTCGAAAAGCTCTCTTCGCATTTTCTGACACACCTATTTGTTCTTCAATTGAACGCATGAGTTTCTCATCAGGGTTCATTTCTTCACCTGTCAAAGGATCCCTCAAACGATTTTTGTTGCAAAAAGCTTCCACATTATCAAGGTAGTTGTCTACAAGTGTTTTTGCCGACTCCTCATATGAATAAACAAACGCTTTTTGCACTTCTTTTTTAGCAATTTCATCGTATTCTTTTCGGGCAATTGAAATGTAATTCATATACTTTTCACGGTCTTCTTTGGAAATCGATGCATGCTGGTCCAATCCATCTTTAAGTGAACGCAGCACATCAAGTGCATTAATTGAAGGAACTTCTTTTCGAATCATGGCAGATGAAATTCGATTGATGACATATCGTGGGTCAATGCCACTCATACCTTCGTTTGGAAATTCCTTCTTTAACTCTCCAACGTCTACACGATTAAAACCTTCAACACTTTCCCCGTCATACAATCTCATTTTCTTAACAATATCGATTCCTTGTTTTTTTGAGATTTCAAGTCTCGTCATAATTGAAAAGATGGCCGCCACTTTTAAGGCATGAGGCGCAATATGAATATGCGACATATCACTCTCATTGATCATTTTTTCATAAATCCGTTGTTCTTGATGCACTTTCAAATTGTATGGAATGGGCATGACGATAATTCTAGAATGAAGTGCCTCATTCTTCTTATTGGAAATGAAGGAACGATATTCCGTTTCATTTGTATGAGCAATAATTAACTCGTCTGCACTAATTAAAGCAAATCGGCCTGCTTTGAAATTCCCTTCTTGCGTTAAAGACAATAAATGCCATAAAAACTTTTCATCTAATTTAAGCATTTCTTGGAATTCCATTAATCCTCTGTTTGCTTTGTTCAGTTCCCCATCAAAACGATAAGCACGCGGATCGGATTCAGAACCGAATTCAGCAATTGTTGAAAAGTCGATGCTCCCTGTTAAATCGGCTATATCTTGTGATTTTGGGTCTGAAGGTGTAAATGTACCGATACCTACTCGTTTGTCCTCCGAAAAAAAGATTCTTTTTACGAGTACATCTTCAATTTGACCGTTGTATTCTTTTTCAAGTCTCATTGTATTTAATGGCGATAATGTACCTTCTAAGCGAACTCCATATTCTTCAAAAAAGTCATCGTATAAGTTCTGTGGAATTAAATGAAGCGGGTCTTCATGCATTGGACATCCCTTTATTGCATAAACCGCACCTTCGTCTGTTCTTGAATACTTTTCAAGGCCACGTTTGAGCAATGTAACAATTGTTGATTTCCCCCCACTTACTGGACCCATTAATAATAAGATTCGTTTACGTACATCAAGTCTTTTAGCGGCAGGGTGAAAGTATTCTTCCACAAGCCTTTGAATGGCATCTTCAAGTCCAAAAATTTCTTCACCAAAGAAATGATAGAGTTTGTTTTCATCTCTTTCAGTTAGCCCAGAGCTTTTGATCATATTATAGACACGTGAATGTGCTGTTTGGGCGACTTCTTTTCGTTCTTTGACAATTGCCAAGTACTCAGCAAATGTACCTTCCCACTGTAGTCTGTCTTCTTCTTCTCGGAAGTTTTTAACTTTCCTTAATATGTCCAATTCTATCCCTCCATCTAGGGCATGGTTTTTATATAGTATGCTTGGGAGGTTTTTATAATGCTTATTCGGGGTGATGGATTTTGTTTCTTTGGAATTTACATACTGACTTTTGTTCGGTTTGTTCGTTTCTCACGGATATCCGACACTTCGGGGAGTATATCCGACTGTTTGAGTGGTATATCCGATACACTCTGACTTATATCCGGCAGTTCGGAGCATATATCCGACATTTCTGAAATTATATCCGTAAATCATGACCTTTCACCTACAACAAAAGCTTGTTTTATTTAAAGGGTGTGTAGTTTTAATTGCGCTGCGTCAATTATTTTGAATTAAGTCCATTTTCTCTTCCATTACTATGATAATCTCATCTATATCCGCATAACCGTGGTACAACACATGAATGATCCCTTTTCCTTTAGCTCCAACTACCTCCTTCCATTCTTCAAGTTCACGAGTGAATAGTGTGTCAAAGACGTCGCTTTCGTGTTGAACAGGATTATTTCCTTCAAAGATGAAATCATTCCTTGTTAATAGGTCAGCTATTATTCTTTCTTGTAATAAAGGAAAAGTTAAGTAATAAACTTGTGTGGAAATGCTTGGAGAATACGTTCCACTCTTATCAGCCCACATTTGTTCTGGAACAATGCCACTTTCTCTAGTTTCGTATTGACGTGGCGCTAAAGGGCTCCATTCATAAGCTATTTCATTTTCCCAACCAAAGATTTTATCAGTATCTGGATCTTTCATCGCTCTTTGACTGAGTACTAATTGTGGGTTTTGCTCAATGTTCATTAGTCTAACAATTGCGGAATCATCGGTTTCTTTTGGTAATGCTTCCGATTTATTCATCGCTAATTGAATGAAAGGAATTGTCGCCCCTATCGCGACGATTGTAATAATGATGATGGATTGCACAAGATTTATTCTGTAATGCTTTTTCCATGGCGCCTGGTGATTGATAGGTTTTCCTTCAGCAAGATTGTTTCTTAATTTTCGTATGGAACGGGTGGCTCGAATCATTGTATAAACTGGATATAAATATGCCAACACAATCGTTGGATATTGAATCGAACTCCCTTCTATAAGAGAAAGTGCAGGCGTATTGTCAATAAACCAAATGAATGCCAGCATACCTATACCTAGGATACTAAGAACAATTACGTACAATGTATTTCTAGCAATCTTTTTATCGAAACTCTGTAATGCATAGGATTGTTCTGCAGGATCAGTGTGTAATTCGGGCGAATCCAATGAAACAGGCGATACAAAAACGCTCAGTTCTTTAAACTTCGTTATATAATTCCAGCCACTTTCCATATAGAGTTCCTTTTGCTCATCTGAGTTGTTTTTATCCAGTGACATATCGATTCTGTACTTAATGTCTTCCGGTTCACCTTTTTCAAAATGAGCAAAAAAGTACCCAATTTTTTTCAAATGCAATCCCTTACGCGACATATCGGAGAACCAACTTTCATTTTCCCCAATGCGCCAAAAATCACCAATAAGCATTTTCCGAACAACTTTAGTCATGTAAGTCACCTTCTTTCAGGATCTCACCGTCATTTATTAATGAATTTAAGCGCTTATACTCTTGCCGCAATGCTTGTTCCCCTTCCGATGTAATAGCATACGTCTTTCGTCTACCATCATTTTCCGTTAGCACAATGAGTCCTTCTTTTTGCATCCGAGCTAGAACACCGTAAAGCGTCCCAGGTCCCATATGAACTCTACCATTCGAAACTTCTGTAATTTCATTCATAAGCCCATATCCATGGCTTGGATTCATCAGTGTTAACAACACATAATACATTGCTTCGGTCATCGGACCACCTGCATATTTAATAGTAGTCACCCCTTTTTTCAATTGTTATGTCAAGCGGTATATCGTGTAACGTAATAGTAACTTCTGGTAAATTAAATGTCAAAATACCAGTAAAAAAACCTGGAATTCAAATGCTGAACCCGTTCAGGTCACTGCTATAAAACAAACAATAAAACACCAAATAGACCGCTAATTCGAATATGAATTAGCGATCTATTAGTTGCCTATGCATCGAGGTTTAACAAAAAATAAAGCTTATTCTAACTCAAAAAGAACAGAATCAGCTTACACTTGAATTTCATCACTATAACAATTTGATGACAACGGTTGGACTTTCTGAGAATCTTTGCTCCATAAAACAACAATTCCTGAGATGAAAAAGAGTGAATTTCCCAATAAAACGTCCATTAGTAGTATTCCTTTATATTATGCTTGCTCTTTACAATATTTCGCTGCGATATAACCAAATGCCATTCCGGGGCCAATCGTTGCACCGGGTCCAGGATACGTTGCACCCATTACGGCAGCAGAACTGTTTCCACAAGCATGAAGTCCTTTGATTGGTGTTCCGTCTTCTTTCATGACACGTGCATATTTATCAATGACGACCCCACCTTTTGTCCCAATGTCTCCTGGATAAATGCGTAAGGCATAATAAGGCCCATCATTGATTTCATCTAAGTTAGGATTTTGTAACGTAGGATCTCCGTAATACCTATCATGCGCTGTTTCTCCTCTATGAAAATCTAAATCTATTCCTGTTTTAGCGAATCCATTGAACCGCTCAACAGTGGCTATTAGATTTCCGTTCGGTATCGTTAATTTATCTTCAAGTTCTGCAATACTGTCCGCCTTAATAACAACACCATGCTCATAATATTCCTTTGGAAAGTCTTGTCCAGGGAACAATCCAACAAATAAGTGTCTTTTCTTAGCTTTATGATCCAAAATAATCCAAGAATAAATTACTTTTCCATCTGTAGCATCATTACGTTCATACATTTTATCGACAAATTCATGATACGGTGTTGGCTCGTTTACATATCTTTGACCGTTTTGGTCCGTTATGATCATTGAAGGTATTGCACGGTCAGCAACTAAAAAGAACGGTTTTCCTTTGTGATCAATAACAGAAGGAGCGCCCCATACTTTATCCATAAAGGCCAATTTTGCCCCAAGCTGAATCGCTGGTTCCAAAATATCCCCAGTTTGTCCTTCAGGTGATGAAGTCCAATCTTTCGTTGTCGGTGCTGGTAAATATTTCTCCCTATACTCCTGATTTCTTGAGAAACCACCAGCGGCCAATATGACCCCTTTATTTGCTTTCACTTTGATTTCTCTTCCATCTTTCAATAATTTAACGCCAATTACTTCTCCATTTTCTACAATTAAATCAGTAAAAGCACTACCTAACCAAAGCTCACCTTCAAGCTCTTTATAAGCCATCGCAAATCTAGCAATTAACGCTCGCCCTAACGATGCGTATTGCTTCTTAAATAATATGTGCTCTAGTAAACGCTTGCCTAATATTAAACTTCTAAACTTACCTTTCCACGTTCTCGTAATCATATTTACGTGGCGGAAATCTTGTCCAGTCATAACAAAACCTTTTGTATCCATGGCTGGTGATTTTAAAGTATTCTGCCAATCTCCTAGCTTATTAAGATCGAAAATTAAAGGCTCTATCGAACGTCCTTCAGCTTTTCCACCTTCAAGTTGCGGGTAATAATCGGAATAATCTTTCGCGTATGAATACCTTAAGTGCTTTGACGTTTCATGTAGATAATCCAACATTTCAATTCCGCGTTTTAAATACGTTTCTTTCATTTCATCGGAAACTTTATCTCCTATTGTTTGATCCAAATAAGTTTTGGCTTCTTCAAACGAATCATTCACACCAGCTTCTACCAAATATCGATTATTCGGAACCCAAACGCCACCCCCAGAAAGGGCAGATGCACCCCCGTAAACCTCTTCTTTCTCAATTAAAATCGTTTTCAAGCCTTCTTTTTTACTAGTGATTGCAGCTGCAAAGCCGGAAGCCCCTGAACCAATAACTACAACATCATATGTAAAATCCCAACTCATGCAAAACTCCCCTTTCTTTTTTTACTATATAGACAGTGCGACTATGCACACTTCTAATTAAATAAACCCATCTTGAATGATGTGACATATCCAAATAATACTTTACACATTAAACATTTCGATTATATAAGGAATTATACCTTTGAACTGTTAAATTTCTAGTATAATCTTACTTTTTAATATAAAAAAATAATCAATCTGAATCGCTTGTTAGCGCTCATTTTGACTATTCTTTAGGTTATTTTTTTAGTATTCTGTCGCATCTAAGATTTTTTTAACAATCTCACCCTATTGATATGTAATGGCCCATATTTTAATGGTTAACCTGCTCGGCTGATATACGGAGAAACCCCTTATTTCACACCGTGAAAAATAAATGACTTTGTTTCCTTAGTTGCCTGTTCGAATTCCCAATCCCCATAGGTTTGAATTTGTGAAAAACCTACTCGGTGTAATGATTCATAGATTTCTTCTTCGGTTCAGAATCTTAATTGTATTTTTTCATGAATAACTACTTCATCCGTACGTGCATTTTTCACAGTTTCGTAAAACGTAAATACATCTTCTACGAACCCCTCGTATTCCGTCCAAATTTCAAGCCGCTCACCGCTGAGCTGATCCGTTGCAACATTAGGAGTTTCATCCTTTGCCCACTCTTTCCATACTTTAACTAATGGATTACGTGTATCAAAAATAAAGTGTCCTCCAGATTTTAATGCTCGATATGCATCTGAAACGACGTTCTTCCAACTATCCTCTGTAAGAAATACTTGGGCAACATTTGCTGTCATAATTACAGCGTCGAACTCATTTGTTTGTAAATTTGTGCTATCACCAACAATCCAAGTCACTACGTCCTGATATTCCTTACTTTTCGCATATTCAATCGCTTCTATATTCGGGTCAATAGCTGTAATATGATAACCTGCCTTGGCAAAATGAGTTGTCAGTCTTCCTGTTCCACAACCCGAATCAGCTATTTTTTCCGCATTTATCTTATTCAGAAGCCCTAAAAAGAATTCATCGTCTTTGCCCCAGCCATTAATTTGGTCATATACTAATGGAATCAATTATTTTCCCACTCTCAAAATCTTACTTTCTTCCGAAAAATCGGCCCAATTGAAGCACAATATTTGTTCTGTTTTAGCACCCGAATGTTGAATTATATTTTTTATTTTATTTCTTGTTATTGTAGTCTTTGTCCAGAAATAATTTGGGACCTATCAAAGCACCGACCAAACCTGCTAATCCTATAATAAATGTTTTAATCGTTTGGCTAACACTAGGAAAGATATAGTCAGACAAAACAGCTACTATTCCAACAAGTACACTTGCAGATAAAATCATTCTGGTATCTTTCTTTTTCATAGCAATCACCCTTAGTAAACGAATATAAGCATTACCATCTTCCAACTTTTTATCTGAGGCAATATAATAATAATTTGTCATTATAATCCCTTCTTTCATTCATCATCGGTAAGCTTTACAAACCATAAAACTTACTTGACTAAAGGCTCGATTTTTAAATGATATCCATAAAAACCCTATTAAAATAAGGCTCTTATTTAGTTAATTAAAAAAATAGAAGCATAACTAAATACGATTCTAATTCAATGGTAATTAGTTTATTATCCCAACTCCTGCAGCACTCAAATGCATAATGCACTTGAGTTACTGGTTTTCATTAATCTGCTTTATCAAACTTTCCTTTTCCGGTTAATATCGCGACGATGTTTTCTGCTGCTTTCATTGCCATGGCGTCTTCAGTTTTGGCTGTAGCTGAACCAATATGTGGTACTGTGACTACGTTTGGCATAGTGAGTAGTGGATTGTCCATTTCAACCGGTTCCGTTTCATATACGTCTAATCCTGCTGCATAAATTTCTCCGTTATTTAGCGCATCTATCATGGCTTTTTCGTCCACAGTTTGACCACGGGAAACGTTTATGAAGCACGCAGTTTTTTTCATTAGCTTGAATTCTTTGGCTCCGATAATTCGGACGGTTTCCGGTGTGAGTGGCGTCATAAGTACGACAAAATCTGATCTTTTTAAAAGAGATTCCAACTCGCAATATTCGGCTCCGTATTTCTCTTCTGCCTCCTGTTTTCTGTTTCGATTGTAGTACAGAACATCCATATCGAAACCAAATTTCGCTCTTTTCGCGACGGCTTCTCCAATTCTACCCATTCCAATAATTCCTATTGTACTGCTATGTACATCTCGTCCATAAGTCTCGCTGTATGCCGCAGTGGACTTCCAATTCCCTTTTTTTACATATCGATCCAATTCAACAATTCGTCTCGCGGTCGATAAAATTAGTCCAAATGTCAAATCTGCAACTGTTTCATTTAACACATCTGGTGTATGGGTTCCTATGACATTATATTTTTTCATCGCCTCAACATCAAAATGATTATATCCAACAGAAACGGTGCTAATTGCTTTTAAATGGGGCGCGCTTTGAAGGAGTTCTTCATCAACGATTCCGCCCGAATTGCGTGAAGAATACAGACCATCTACATTCGCAATCTCTTTTAAAAGCACGTCCCGAGGAATTAACTCTTCTCCTTCCCACTTACGAATATCACAATGTTGTTTCATAAATCGTTCCACATCATCAGGCATTTTGTATGTTGCATATACTTTGGGTTTCATCCGCCATTCCTCCTAATATTCAAATAACTCTATCCTCATTGTGCCATACTTTTCTAATTTCTTCACTTGTCTATGAGTAAAAAGGAAATGTTGCACTTGATTCATTTGAATAAATGTGGCAAAGTAGAAAGTGTACTATAATTCAAAATTTCATACAGTTACATTTTATGTGGGGGAACCAGTTTAGCTGGTTGAGATATACTCGAGAAGTATAGACCCTTTGAACCTGATCTGGTTAAAGCCAGCGGAGGGAACATACTCATTAGCTATGTCTATGTTTATGCGTTCTTCGGTTGTCCGGAGAACGCATTTTTGTATTCCGAAAAATTGTTCATTTGTAATTGCTATGAATTTATTAGGAGGAAACGAATTGAAAAAGATTATTGCGTTCATCATGCTTACTTTATTACTTACAGCATGTACGACAGAGAAAAGTAAAGAAACTGAGCAAGACGGGAAATTGGAAAAGGTTCAATTTGTATTGGACTGGACTCCAAATACGAACCATACCGGCTTATATATAGCGAAAGAACAAGGCTTTTTTGAAGAAGAAGGTCTTGATGTGGATATTATGCTTCCTGGCGAAGCGGGTGCAGACCAACTCGTAGCTGCGGGTAAAGCACAGTTTGGAATTAGTGCACAAGAATCCATTACAGAAGCACGTGTACAAGATATTCCAATCGTCTCCATCTCTACAATTCTTCAACACAATACTTCGGGGTTTGCTTCCTTGAAGAAAGACGGCATAGAATCGCCAAAAGATTATGAAGGTAAAACCTATGGTGGTTGGGGAGCCCCAGTGGAAGAAGCCATAATTTCCTCTTTAATGGAACCGGAAAATGCGGATGTCAAAAAAGTTGAGTTCATCAATATGGGAAATTCCGACTTCTTTACCGCACTTGAGCGTGACATCGATTTTGCTTGGATTTACTATGCATGGACCGGAGTTGAAGCTGAACTTCGCGGAATTGACTTAAATATGCAATACCTTAATGACTACACAAAAAAGCTCGACTATTACACACCTGTTTTTATTACAAATGAAAAAATGATTAGCGAGAATCCAGAGACGGTTCGTGCTTTTGTCAAAGCAATTTCAAGAGGGTATGAATTTGCAATTGACAAACCAGACGAGGCAGCAGCAATTTTCTCGAAAGCAGTTCCTGACCTTGACGAAGAACTTGTTAAAGCAAGCCAACAATGGATTTCGCCGAAATATAAAGAAGATGCCGATCAATGGGGTGAACAAAAACTTGAAGTTTGGAAAGACTATGCAGACTGGATGAATGAAAACAGCTTACTCGAAGGTGAGTTTATTCCAGAAGACGCTTTTACAAATGAATTTTTACCTAAATAAGGAGGCATTTCAAATGACAAACGCATTAGTAAGTATCCAAATTATACCGAAAACACCTAATGGCGAGGATGTAATTCCTTATGTCGATGCTGCGATTGCAGTGATTATTGAAGCAGGAGTCCCATACCAAGTTTCCCCACTCGAAACAACAATGGAAGGTAATTTGGCGGAGCTCTTAGAGATTATCCAAAAAATGAATGAACGAATGATTGAATTGGGTTCACTGAGCATCATTTCACAAGTAAAAATCTTCTATAGACCTGACGGAGCGTCTATGAATGCATTAACAGAAAAATACCGTTGAAGTCTATTTTACAAAGAGGATGGAGACCATTATCGGTCCTCCTCCTTTTGCTTATCTTGTGGGAAATGGCAGGTCGCATTTTTGATATCCCTGTATGGCTGCTCCCTGTTCCTTCACAAGTATGGCAAGAGGCTATTCATGGATGGATGCATTATTCCGGGCATATCCTATCCACAATCCGTCTCACTTTAACCGGATATGCAATTGGGATTAGCGTCGGGCTCGTCGTCGCAATCTTTTTATTTAGACTTCCAATGCTTCAAGAAGCATTCTATCCACTGCTTATTTTGTCTCAAAATATACCCATTATCGTTTTAGCACCTTTGCTTGTCATTTGGTTTGGTTTCGGAATGTTACCTAAAGTAATTGTAATTGTGCTTGTCTGCTTTTTTCCAGTTACCATTGCAACACTTGATGGATTTCGACAAACCGATAAAGATCTACTGCATTATATGAAAATGACTGGCGCGTCGAATAAGCAAGTTTTTTGGAAGCTTCAGTGGCCACATGCTCTACCGGCCATATTTTCAGGTTTAAAAATTGCCGGTACTTATAGCGTTATGGGTGCGGTTATTTCCGAATGGCTTGGTTCTGGAAAAGGGATTGGTGTATATATGACACTTGCTTCATCTTCATTTAAAACGGACCGTGTTTTTGTAGCAATCTTTTTAATTATGATATTAAGTTTGACCTTTTTTGCAATCATTGCACTGATTGAAAAGTGGGTGCTGAAATGGCAACGGCAAGGAGGTAATTCACTGAATGGGTAAATTACATTTACAGCATATATCAAAATCATATGGAGCAACCAAAGTACTTCAAGATGTCTCTTTTCATGTGAATGAGGGTGAATTTGTCACGATTGTTGGACCTTCGGGCAGTGGTAAAAGTACGTTATTTCATCTGATTGGTGGTCTTATTGCTCCCGATAGCGGCACGATAACTTTGGACGGCAAAAACCTTATCAATACTCGCGGACATATTAGCTATATGCCCCAAAATCCATCGCTTTTTCCTTGGCGAACCATTTTGAAGAATGTTTTGTTAAGTTCTGAAATTGCTGGTAAAAAAGATGCCGGGAATGCTTTAGAACTTATTGAAAAGGCCGGACTTAGTGGATATGAAGATGCTTATCCGCACCAACTGTCTGGCGGTATGAAACAACGTGTTGCGTTCATTCGCAGTCTCAACAGTCCTCAGTCCATTATCTGTTTAGATGAACCCTTTTCCGCATTAGATGAATTTACGCGTTTTGAAATGCAAGAATGGCTGTTATCCATTTGGAAAGAATACCAAAAATCAATTCTTTTTATTACACATAATATTGAAGAGGCCCTATTTTTATCGGACCGTATTCTAGTTCTTTCAGATAAACCTGCTTCCATAAAAAAAGAAATCATTATACCTTTTTCTCGTCCACGTACTGAAGATTTATTATTAAGTGATGAGTTCATGAAATTGAAAAGGGAGATTCATAATGACTTACGAAGTTAATAGAGCCCGTTCAATCATTGATGCACATAGTCATCTTGACCAATACGATGGAACCGTCCGGAAAATGATTATTGACTATTTGGAAAGTCCAACGTCAGAACTCACTGATGTAATCAGCATTTCAATGAACCTTCCTTCAAGTATCCATAATTTAAAACTATCGGAATCTCATAAAGGAATCCATTCCGCATTCGGTTTTCATCCAGAACAAAACGCACCTTCCGAAAGTGAACTTCAGGAATTGATTTCGTTTATGGAATTAAATAAAAATAAGATGGTTGCGATTGGTGAAGTTGGGCTCCCCTATTATTTGAAGGAAAGTAATATCGATCTTCCACTTGAACCGTATATTGAAGCACTTGAAGTATTCATTCGTAAAGCAAGTGACTGGAACAAGCCTATCGTTCTACACTCTATTTATGAAGATGCAGTTACGACATGTGATTTTCTTGAAAGACATTCTGTCAAAAAGGCTCATTTTCATTGGTTTAAAGGTTCTGTTTCAACACTTGAACGAATGATTGAAAATGGTTATTTTATTTCGGTTACACCCGATTGTGTGTATGAACAGGAAATACAGTCCCTAATTGAACTCTATCCCATTGAACAAATGATGATAGAAACCGATGGACCTTGGCCATTTACTGGACCTTTTGAAAATCAGGTCACACATCCAAAAATGATGCACCAGTCTATTGCAACAATTGCGTACATAAAGAAAATGGATTTGAATGATGTATATGAACAAATTTATGGAAACACAAAAACCTTTTATAATTTGTAACTCAATTAAAAAGTACTTAAGCAATTAAGAACGAAATTTGCTTAAGTACTTTTTGTAAGTATCGCCCCATTTGTATCCACTCGAATTCACCATATATATGCTTAAAACGACTAATAAAAGTCCAACAATCAATGTAAAAGTAGCGGGTTCATCTAAAAACAGTACCCCAACGAAAACAGATATAATTGGTACTAGAAATGTGAAGGAACCTACTTTGCTCGCCTCTCCTGCTTTTACAAGAGTGTAGTAAATCACATAGGCGACGGGTATTCCCATCGTTACACCGAAACCAAGTCCGAATAGAAATATCCCATTCCAATTAATTGCCGTCCAACTTTCAAAAACTGTTCCAGTTATGAGAAGCACAAATCCTCCGATAATAAACTGCATTGCAACCATCCAGTAAGCATCTACATCGTTTCCAACTCTTTTAATATAAACCACTCCAAGTGCCCATACGAATGCTGTAACTAGCCCCAATACAACTCCTACAAAGGATATATGAACAATTAGTCCATCAATACTCACGATGATAATACCAATGAAACCAATAAGTAGACCTACGAGCTTAAGGACTGTCATATTTTCTCCCAACCATAACCAGGCAAACAATCCAAGTAACACTGGCTGAAAATACACTAGAACCGAAAAGAGTCCTCCCGGTAAATACATTAACCCAACTGTATGAAATCCAAAGAAAAAAACCGTATTAAAGAGTGCAGATATACAATACTTAGGCCAATTAGTGCGCCAATTTATTTTATTGCGTATTTTATATAGTATTATGGCTAAGAGTAAACCTCCGAATAATGCACGCAGCCCGGCAAACAGAAGTGGAGGACTATGAGGCACCGTTAGTTTATAAATTGGCCAACTTATGCCCCAGATGCAGACTAATAGCAAAAGCCCACCATTCGTTTTCGTAAATAATCGTTTCACATCTCACTTCCTTTATTTGAATGTGTACTATCTTAGTGTATGTATGCTTGGTGGCCAGTTCCCATCGTAAAGCAACAACAAAAGCGTCAAAGCAAATGAAGATTGCTTTGACGCTTTATTTATCAATTACTTTTTCAAGCGGACACTATAAAAACGCATTCCTTTCAAATTGCCTTTCATTTCAAATTCATCTTTTTCAATCAATGATCTAATCCGATACTCAAAGAATTGATCGTCCACATATTGGTTTAAATGACCCAGTACTTCGCCGATTACCCGCGGCGCAATCATGAATTCTCCTGGTTCGCACTCATTCTCCAGTTTTTTAGCCATATTAAGGATGTATTGATCGTAATACTCTTCAGAATGGCTTTCAATCGTACCGTCTTTCCAAATCCGAAGTGTTTCATGTGTTTCTGAAATGTTCGTCCATTCGCCTTCCAGAGTCTTTCGATCACTTTTAGTTAACGGCGCACACTTTTCATATCGCTTATAAATCTTTTCAAATCGTTCCGAGTCGATTTCACCTGAATGCCTAATTTCATAAGTTACTTTTTTTGTATTGAACAATTCCCCATAAGCTTCTGCTGTATTTATGACTCGTATATCAGTACATTTGCCTTGCAATAAATACAATGCGAAACGCAATCCGGTCTGCTCATGGGCATTGCTTCCAGTCCAAATTACGATTTGACTTTCTTCTGGTATTGCAAAAACTTCATTCAATGCTTGTGTAAACAACTTATGATACTCGCTTGAATCTTCCAACTTATAATTAAGATTGTTGTCCTGCCATTTACTTCTTAACTGCCGACCAGCTTCTTCATGCAAGCGCAAAACTGGCCCCACGGAGAACACTTCTCTAAAAGCAATAACTTGTTCTTGTTTATTCAATTTCATTGTCTTTAACGCCATTTTTAAAGAACCGAAAGCGGAAGGTCCAAATAGAATATGTACTTTTTTTACTGTTGATGTTTCTGCTGTCATTTCACAGTTCTCCTTTGTAAAAAAAAATAAAAAACACCTGTGCTTATTATACTTATCAAAAGTATAACAGTAGCGCAGATGTTTTTTATTTCGGTTCGTTTATTTATTTGTGTATGTTTTAATATCTACTGTTACTTTATCTAATGCTTCTTGATCGATATCAAAACCAATTCCCGCTTGTTCTGGAACATGAATATAACCTTCCTCATCCATAACAACTTCAGGTGTGATGATATCTTTATGCCAATATCTTGAAGAAGGTGCTGTGTCACCTGGAATTGTAAAATTCTCCAATGTTGTAATAGCGATGTTGTGCGCACGGCCTACACCGGACTCGAGCATTCCACCACACCATACTGGAATGTTTTTCTCTTTGCAGTAGTCATGTATTTTTATCGCTTCTGAAATACCGCCTACTCGGCCAATCTTAATATTAATGATTTTACAGCTGCCAAGTTCAATTGCATTTTGTGCATCTTCTAGTGAATGAATACTTTCATCCAAACAAATCGGTGTTGTAATTGCTTTTTGTAAAGTTGCATGTTTAATGATGTCATCGTGTGCCAGGGGTTGCTCAATCATCATTAAATTAAGACTATCCATTTCCTTGAAAAGGTCAATATCATCCAGTGTATAAGCAGAGTTGGCATCTGCCATCAATGGTATATCACCAAACTTCTCTCGAACAGCTCTAAGCATTTCAATATCTTTACCAGGCTTGATTTTCATTTTTATTTTATTAAACCCTTTGTCTAAACTATCTTGAACTTGTGCAAATAACTCTTCTAGCGATTCTTGAATTCCAATACTAACTCCGACTTCAATTTTCGACTTTTTACCGCCTACCGCTTCAGTCAGAGTAATGTTTTTCTTTTTAGCATATAAATCCCATAGAGCCCCTTCAATTGCAGACTTCGCCATGTTATTTCGGCGAATACGGCTAAAATCCTTGTTGATGTCATCAGGGTGTGGAATTTGGTCTTTGCTAAATACGAGCGGCACTAAAAATTCTTCTATAATATGCGATGCTGTTCCAACCGTTTCCTCACTGTAATACGGATCCGCACTTACAACACACTCCCCGTAACCGACAAGCCCTTCACTATAGGCTTCGATAATTAAAAATTCTCGATCTGTTGTTCTAGCAAAACTTGTTTCAAATGGAAATCTATAATCCATTTTCAGTTTTCGTACTACAATCTTCTCGATACGCATTTAATTTGCCCCCTGTTTTCCCCCATTTATTTCTTATCGATCATTTCTTAGTGACAGAATAACGATTTACTAAAATCTATTCAAGCATAAACCAAAAATTTTTAATTATCAATTAAATCACTCGAACGTATGAACAGAATTTAATAGTTCACCTTCTATAAATTATTCATAAAAAATGAATTTTGGCTAAAGATAAGAATGAATCTTTATCAATAAAACAAATTATTGATAAAGATTCAAATAATAAAGGAGGTGTTCGTTAGTGGGCGCAATTCAAAGGACTGCTTTGGCTCTAGTCATTATTGGTGCAATAAACTGGGGACTCATTGGTTTTTTTAGGTTTGATTTGGTGTCGGCTATTTTTGGTGGACAAGATGCATTTTTGTCCAGGGTAATCTTTGGCCTTGTAGGAATAAGTGGACTGGCTTGCTTAGCCCAATTGTTTAAACCTATGGAAGAAGTTGAGGTGGATTCAACAAGGCATGTCCATAAAGATCTTAACTACAACACTGAATTCGGCGAGGAACCCGACTTTACAAAGCCAAAAGATCCCAAGAAGAAAAAACCGAATGTCAATAAGCACAAAGGCAACACACCTAAGAAAAAGTAAAAAACATTCCCCTACAATGTCTAATCAGCATTGTAGGGGAATGTTCGTTTAATGTTGACTTGTTTAGGCTCTTAAATTAAAAAATAGCTAAATACTGAGTTTGCAATATAAATCGATTTTCCTTCCAACTTAGAGTGTTTAACATATACCCTAAAGAATCTGCATGATATCTACCGGCTATTTTTTGATAAGCTAAAAGTTCAAACACTTTATTCGAATCGAAATCTACTGGGTATAAGCCGCTTAAAGGATCCACAAAACCCGTTATTGGGCTTTTAAGTTTGCCATTTTTATCGTATATTTCATTTAAATACTCCGGCCCCTTTGTAGTTAAGTCGATGATATATTTTTCATGATTAGCCTTGCTGACCACTTTAACTTTGTAGTTGTTTAAATACGTAACGTCATATTGGTATTGATGATTATACATATTATAATCAAAAAGTAATTGTGCTTTACTCCCAATAAAAGAAACAATGTAATAGATCATAACCCCACCACTGCCACCAGTATTAATGCCTATTAGTATTTCATCTACGCCATTCCCAGTAAAATCGCCTAAAAACAAAGATGGATTATAACCGACGTTATCTCTTAACTGAATACTTGTTGTGATGCCTGTTTTTCCATTCTTAATATGAAGAGTTATATTTTGTGTGAATGGACTCTCCGGTGTTTTAGTACCCGTTAAATATACCTGATCGATTACTCTATCCCCAGTGACGTCCCCTTGAGTAAACGCAACAATACTCGGATGCCCCATAGTATTAGAATCCATACAATACCCCTTTTCAGAATGAATATGATTATACCTATCCTATGACTTACTTCGGGGATTGCTACTCGTTGAAAATTAATTTTACGAATACAAAGCACGGATTAATAAAAAACACCTTGCACTGTTAAAAGACTCTAACAGTACAAGGTGCAATTATTTTTAGTTTACTTTATTGATTTCAATTTTCTTACCTTCTTTACGCCACTCTTTATACTCTGCGGCTGCAGTGAAAAGTACATCTGTTGATGAATTAAGTCCTGTTTCAAATGAGTCTTGGAGAACACCGATGATAAATCCTACACCTACCACTTGCATCGCGATATCGGCTGGTATTCCAAATAAACTAGCAGCTAGAGGAATAAGGAGTAATGATCCCCCGGCAACTCCTGATGCACCACAAGCACTTACAGCGGCTAATACGCTGAGAATAATTGCTGTAGGAAGATCTACTGGAATTCCAAGTGTATGAACAGCTGCTAAAGTCAATACTGTAATAGTAACAGCTGCACCACCCATATTGATTGTTGCGCCTAATGGAATTGAAACTGAATAACTGTCTTTATTCAACCCAAGATTTTCACACAATCTCATATTCACAGGAATATTGGAAGCCGAACTGCGTGTAAAGAATGCTGTAATGCCGCTTTCTCTTAAGCATTTAAAAACAATTGGGTACGGATTTTGCCTAATGTAAACATACACCAGGATAGGATTTACAACTAAAGCTACGATTAACATAGATCCCACCAGTACAGCGAGTAATTTACCATAACCTAGTAACGCATCCAGTCCACTAGTTGTAATAGCCTCAAACACAAGACCCATTATTCCTAATGGAGCCAATTTAATAATCCATGTAACTACTTTAGTAATTGCGTCTGAAACGTTCAAAATCATCGTTTTTGTAGATTCAGCAGCATTTTTCAAAGCAAGTCCAAGAACAACCGCCCAAGCTAAAATACCGATATAATTTCCAGTAACAACCGCATTCACAGGGTTATCTACAATATTTAGAAGGAGTGTTTTCAACACTTCAACAACACCACTAGGAGGAGTTACACCCTCAGCACCCGCTACAAGAGTTATATTAACAGGGAAAATAAAACTAACTACAACCGCAACTACTGCTGCTAAAAACGTTCCCGAAAGATAGAGAATTAGAACGGATTTCATATTTGTTTTATGCCCTTTTTTATGTTGAGCGATTGCCGAAATAACTAAGAACAAAACCAAAACGGGTGCAATTGCTTTCAAAGCACCAACAAATATGGCACCAAAAATCACAATTGGTTGTGCAAATTCTGGAATTGTAAGTGCAAGAATAATACCAACAACTAAACCTACAATAATTTGTTTAACTAGAGTCAATTTACTCCACTGTTTCATTATGCTTTTCACAGTTGTACCCCCACTATTTCAATTGGCAGTGCAGTATTTTCCTACCCAGTTATTCATATTTCTAATTAATATGTATTGTACTGAGTTATTAGAAATAGTACAATTTAATTATTTAATTCAATAATTTCATTGATGGATTTACACTTCAATCTATCATGCTATAGTAATAGGCATTCCCACAACGAAGGCTACATATCTGGTTTAAAATGACATGGATTGCCCGTGTCTTTCCAAATACTTCTCCTTTTCTTTATAGTCCGGCATAACGCTTCCAACTCGCCTCCAAAATGAACGATCGTGATTCATATGTAATATGTGACAGAGTTCATGGATGATTACGTAGTCAATGACTTCAATCGGAGCCATAGCCAAACGATAATTAAAGGTCAAGTTTTTCTGAGAATTGCAACTCCCCCACTTACGTTTCGACTCAATGATTTCTATGCTTTTAGATTTCACTTTTAGTCTCTCTTCATATATTTTGATACGCTTTTCAATAATCTTTTTGCAGTTGGTAAAATAGAACTTTTTGAGATTATTTTTCAAGGTCTCTTCATCGTACTCACCAATTTCTATTAATTCATGAAGCAAATGTTCTTTACCCAGATACAGGAAAGTTCCCTCGTCATGATACTCTCTGACGTTTGTTGTAACCTGAGATGCCTTAATTTCATTCATTTTCTCTAGTATCCATCTCCCTTTACTTACTACCGCACTCTTAATCACTTCTTGGCTTGTACCATTAGGAGCTTTAAGTGTGATGAAGCCATAAGAATCCATATGAATCGTTAGCTTTTTTCCTTTTCCATACTTCACATTAAATTCAATCATTTCATTTTCAAATTCAACTTTCATAATAAACCTCATTTACATTCATTCTTCTTAAATAACGACTTTCACTATTTATTTTGACCGGCAGGTACTTTATCTTGACTGAAGTTTGATTTCCATTCGTACATCGCTTTATCGGCTTGTTGAATTAACGTGTCAAAGTCCTCTCCTTCATCAGGAAAGACTGCAATACCAATTGATGCTCCCATTGATGGTATTTCATTATGCGTTAACTCATTGTTTAATGTATGAATATAGTCAAATTCGAAGCCGGGCTCACTATTGGGTATGATATGCACAAATTCATCACCACCCCAACGTATGATAACATCATCTTTTTTCGCATTCTTCTTCAGTAGATCAGCAGTAAATCTTAGCAGCTCATCACCAGTTTTGTGACCAAATTCATCGTTGATTTCCTTAAAATTATTCAAATCAATAAGAATAACTGCAAGCTTCTGTTTTTTACTTTCACAATTAGAAATTCTTTTATTAAACATTTTCTCAACTACACGTCGATTATAAGTATTCGTCAGTGTATCTCTCTCAGCATAAAACTTAGCTAAATCATATTGTTTGCCACCTAGTAAGGCAAACCCTAAAAAAATAGCCGTCAAAATAAAAAAGCTCGGTTCAAATTTGACGCCCATATATTGATGGTAATAAAAATACCGAAGAATATTAAACATAATGACTATACCTACAGCGACAATTCTACCCCTGTAACCCATCATTCACACCCTCACGCACAATTTCCCTTTGTTTACATTAGCATACACCTTAGTAGTTATAAAAGGTTGTTTGGATGTCAACGCTTATGCGAAGATTTCCACCTTATTTCCCTATTAATAGGTTTGCTAAAAATTCAATATCGTTGTTACCACCAGATAGTACATAACAAACTTTTTTCTCTTTAGTAGCACCATTATTTTTGCGCATAAATGCTGCTATAACCATTGCTGAAGATGGCTCGATTACCATTTTTCCTTTTTTAACCATAAGTCTAATTGCTTCTTTTATTTCGTCATCATCTACAGAGTTAACTTCATCAACATATTCCCTTATGATTTCAAAATTGTTTAGATCCGCTTGGTCCGTTCGAGTACCATCAGCTATAGTATCTGTTTTATCTAATTTTATTGGTTTATTAGCACTGAGACTTTTGCTGTATCTACTTGCACCAGAAGGCTCTATACCTATCACTTTCACCTCAGGTTTAAGAGATTTAGCTGCCACAGACACACCTGAAATTAAACCACCGCCACCTATAGGAGCGACGATCATATCTATGTCTGGTTCATCCTCAAATATCTCTAATGCTATCGTTCCTTGACCTTCTTTTACAAATTTATTAGCATAAGGGTGTATTTCTGTCCTTCCCTCATTTTCAACTATTTCTTTTACTGCTTTGTCCCTAACAGAAGACACCGTGCCTATTAAAAGTACTTCTGCCCCAAAGGATTGAACATTATTAAGTTTAACTGGGTTACAGTTTTCAGGCATTACGATTTTTGCGCTAATGCCAAGTTCTTTTGCTGCCCAGGCAATGCCTTGCGCATGGTTTCCACTTGATGAACAAACAACACCACATTCTTTTTCTTCGTCGCTTAACGCAAGGAGACTATTGAATGCGCCTCTTAATTTAAATGACCCTGTATGTTGTAGATTTTCCGGTTTTAAATACACCTGACAATTTAAAATACTATCCAGTGCAGGTATTCTTAAAAGAGGAGTCCTTATTACATGTTTCTTTATCCTCTCTCTCGCCTCCAGCACTCCTTCAAGATTTATATCGATTGTCATACTATTTCTCTCCCTTCTAAATTTATTAATCCTAAAAAACTAGATCACTTTTGTATTAGAATAAAATCAATCTTAATGAAAACCAATTCCACTATCAATCTTTTTTCTCGAAAAGTTTTTTCTTTATGTTTAAGTAATTATTCATTTCAAAAATCAAATAAAACAAATTCGCCCTTACTTCAAATTCTTCTCTTATCTTAGGCAACTCCATATCACCGATTACGGAACTTAATTCCTCTAACTTATTTAATGAAATGTCCGTTGTATCCCCCGAATGAACGTTCCGACTTAAGTTTTCCAAGAACTCTGCAAACATTTCTTTCTGTTTGACGTCTAGGCTAGATGAGGAGAAAACAGCGATGATTTTCATCATCTGTTTCAGAAGTTCCAGTTGATCTTCACGCATTTCCAGATAATAATAATCTTTATCTTGTTTTCTCAACAGATGATTTTCTACATCTTGAATGGCAATACTTTTGGATTCATTAATCAATTCTTCTACCTCTAGTATTTCCTTCCCATCCCAGCTTCGCATACTATCCCTTAAATGTGCAGAGAATTCAAAGAGAATAACTTCAAACTTTTGTTCAATCTCCTTCTTAAATAGTTCAATATCTCGCTTGAAATTCGGCATAAAACTATTGACGAGAAGAGCAATTCCCATGCCGATGAAAATAATATAAAGCTCGTTTAGAAACATAGTCCAGTTAGCTTCCCCTACTGTATACACATGTAGCACGACAACCATACTTGTTACAAAACCACTTTGGATGTGTGTTCTCATAAGAATTGGAACAAAAAATAAAATAAACAAGGAAAATACAATGGGGTTATAACCTAATAGTTCAAACAATAACGCACCAAGAACCAAAGATAAAAGAGAGGCAAAGAATTTATCCTTTATTGTAATTAATGTCTTTTTCTTCGTTTTCTCGATACACATTATTACAATAATTGCTGCAAATGTTGCGAATTCCAAATCCAATAAACTCGCTATCCACATTGCCAGCCCTGCCCCTACAGCTGTCTTTATCGTCCGATAGCCCATACCAACCATGTAAGAAGCACCATCCTAATGTTTTCTATGTAAATTCATACATGACATAACCGATTGACATCGGTTTCGATGAAAATCAATACATTTCTAGTATGTTCTAAGAAGTTTTTTCGAACTATTTCTGAAAATTCATCTGCCTATAGTTTAACACGAAGATAATGAATCGCGATATATATCCAAGCGTAAGTATTTCTGGATTTACAAAGTGCCTGTTTCTAAAAACTAATCGTTTTAGAAACAGGCACTTTTATTTTTTATTTATGCTGTATCATTATAATAAACTCCTGTTATTCCGACTGCTAACATATATGGACTTATGAATTTAATGATGGAAGGTAAATATTTACTGTTGTACCTTTTTCCAACTCACTTTCAACTTGAATTGTTCCATTATGTTCTTTAATAACTTTGTGACTAATCATTAGACCTAAACCTGTACTGCTATCCTTTATATAGTAAAATGGTTCAAAAAGATGACTAAATCTGTCCTCAGGGATGCCAGCAGCTTGATCTTTTATCATGATATGTACATGGTCTTCAGTTGTTTTACAAGTGATATACACTATTTCATTGTAAGTTGAAGCCTCAATAGCATTTTTGATAATATTTTCAAAAACGTGTTGAAGTTTTACTGGATCGCAGTAAATGGATACCCTCTCTCCCTCTAAACTTGAAATTATCTTGATATCTTTGACTAGAGCCAAGTCATTTATCCTCATAATAGCTCGTTCCAGGATAAGTTCAATATTATTTATACAAAAGTTCACTGATTGCGTTTCACCGAGCTTAATTAGCCTATTTACGATTTTCTCGACCTTATTTATCTCGGAATACATTATTGAATAGTATTCCGGTTTACTTACTTCAATACTTTTTAATTGTTGAACAACCTCTTTAATGGAGGTAAGTGGATTTTCAATCTCATAAGCTACTCCAGCAGCAAACTTTCCCACTATCTTGTTTTTGTCATTCGTCGAGAATGAAATACTTTTTTTTTGTGGTTGGTCATTATCAATGTCATGTTTATATGTATTTCTTTCGTTTTCTAGCCTAATTTGATCATTATATCTACTTTTCATATTAAGCCCCCCTGATTCTGAACTTTGTTCGCTTTAAGCGACCCTTTTAAGAAAAAAAAGACAATGAATTTTACACACTATTCATATGTCTCAACTTTTCCTCATTATTTTCTTGATGCTTTTCGGTTATTAATACAACAACCTGATGAACAATTTCTAATTCCTTTTCACTTAACCTTATTCCATCCCATTGGAGATGTTGCTTTTGAAGAGATTCAACAGAATCAGGAATATCCGTTAATTTTAGTAGATAATCTGTTGAAACATGATAAAGCTGGGCTAATTCTATCAGCTTATCGATAGGAGGATTTCTATGTCCCCCTTCATAACTTGCATAAGATGATTTGGCCAATCCAATTCTAGTTGCAACCTCTTGAAGTGTTAGTCTTTTTTCCAGGCGAAGCATTTTCAGACGATTTCCAACAGTCATGCGCTAATCCCTCTTTCTTTATTAAATTGTCAGACTAACACTTCCAGCTTGCGTATACTCATGAATACGATCAGATATTGTTTGAATTTCAAAACTAAACATAGATATTTTTTCTTGAATCATTTCCACTTCATCTTGTGTTAAAAGATTGTTTGACCTCTTAGAATAATGAGCAAACGTTCCAGCCAATCGACCAGTGTTTGTAAAGAATGGTACTGAGGTACAAGACTTAAAACCGTATTCAATGACACCGTCTTTAAAGTTTGTCCATAGTGTACTCGTTCCAATATCTGTTTGTACAACTTCTTTTGTAAAAATAGCTTTTCCACAAGATGCACAATTTTCATCTAATATTCCTTGTTCATTAATAACACCGAAGAAGTCAAAGAACTCCACAGCAATACTAGGACCAGCCCCATGAAAAACATTATTTCGTTCTCTATCATAAAACAATAAAGTGACATAAATACCATCTAATACTTCTTCCAATTCTAAACACATACGACCGAGCTCCATTTTGATTTCCAAGAAATCAAATTCACTTCTAGTAATTACACCATTAACCAAAGCATTCATTAAATGATCCTTTACGTCTGTTTCTTTTTGACCCAGGAGGGGATTAATTATTTTCAGTTGTTCTTTAATGTTTTTCTTGAGGTTGTACTCACGTAAACTTTCAACAATAATTTTATGATTTGGGCCGTTCAGCACTTTCATCATCCCTCCTTCCAAATTCACAGATATCTCACTTTCGATGTCATTATCATATAACATATTTAAACTGAATAATAGTAATGAACGTAATTTTTCATCTCAATTATTCGAATTTTTATGTTCAATCATCATTTAAAGAAATAAAAGAGATTCTTCATAGATATACAGCTCAAAAAAGGATAGAATTTAAATATGAAAAATTATCAAATAAAATATATGGAGGCTCACACATGAAAGTTTCGGCACAAACAAATATCAATAGTACTAAAGAAAAAGTATGGGAAGTTATTACCGATATTGAAAATTCAGTTAATGTCATCAGTGGGATTATCAATATTGAAATCCTAAATCCAGTTGGAGATAATCTTGTTGGATTGAAGTGGAAAGAAACTAGAAAGATGTTTGGAAAAGAAGCCGTGGAAGTGATGTGGGTGACTCACAGTAAGAAGTACGATTATTATCAGACGAGGGCTGAAAGTCACGGTGCAATCTACCTGTCCCGACTAAACATTACTGATAAGAATAATGGTGTCGTAACTCTTGAGATGTCTTTTGAGGGTCAAGCTGCAAGTTTACCGGCTAAAATCATGAGTGGAGTCTTCGGAGTTTTCATGAAGAAATCAATGAAAAAAGTGCTCGAAGTAGATCTCGAAGATATAAAAAAGTCGTGTGAAGCACAATAGGTAGATTTCTGCTCACCGTATCCAAAGGTTCTTGTTGAGTATTTATATGTAAAATTATTCCGGTTAAAACTTCAATTGCATGTTTATTAGGTATATGCTGAAATATATTTCTAATTTGTTTGCATATATAGTTGTTTGAATTGCTTGTTTCCACTACACGCAAAGGTAATCCACAATTATTTGAGTACGTTTTGTAACGTCGTTCAACAAAATTGTCTGTTTTCTAGAATTACAGTTAGGTTGCATACATGAAATCTTCTGGGATCTAAAATTCCCTCGAACTATTCGTTCGGGGGATATAGGTTTGATTTTTATAAGCAAAAATGAGGGTTTAGCGTAATAAGACTCTGCTCTGGGAATATGAATTATTTTTCATTTTTGTATTTTCACTACTTTAGTATAAGAAATCTTATCATGCAGTGTGATTTTATCCTTATTTAAAAAAAGATATACCAGTACAAAAGGAAAAAAAGATAATGAAAAATATTTTATTACAGTTCTAACTATTATTTGTATTAAGCTCAATGGTTTTTCTTTAATAGATACTATTTTAAGCCCCATAACTTTCATACCTAAATCACGTTTTATCAAGGTGATACTTATAATTTCTATAATAATTAAACTTATTAATGCAGGTAATATTATTTCAATTACCTTCAGAAATTCAAATGGTCGACTTACTAAATCTATAAATACTGTCGGTAAACAGATCATGTACTTTAAAAGCCAGAATATTAACCATCCTGATTCATCATTTCCGAATATGAAATAACTTGGGAATATCAGTAAGGTAACTCCCCCAAGTAATATCATTGATGGAAAAAAGATTATAACTCTATTTAAAATATGTGCAGTTATTCTCTTCCCTATCATTTTAATTTGCTCCTTTTTATTATGTCATACCTAGATTTGTTTAAATCAAAAGTAAAATTTCATAAATAATGCTCAGGAGTCTTTTTATATTTAACAACATAATTTACAGATTATTTCGCAGTTGTTATTCGAGATCCAACCAAGCCACTCTGATAAGATCAATTTACGTATTCTAAAAGTTCTAAATGAATATTACATAGTTTCACAGGTAATAGTTAGATCCTTCTTTGACTTCCATCTTGAATCCATGAATAAAGCCATCTTACTGTAATTACTTAATAATCAAAGTACCGAACAATATCTTTTATGTTTGGATCAGTATTTTAAGCTTATTGACGGACAGGAACCATTAACACTTTACCCGTTCCGCGATAGACATTAACTAAACCTTCTCCCGAAGCTGCTGAACCCATAAATGTTTTGCCTGATCGTTCTACTGTAAATTTCAAACTACCTGACCAAACAACTGCCATATTACCATCAATTTTCAACTCATCATCTTCTAACTCTATTTCTATGAGTTCCTCTCTTGGCACATCAGATTCAAGTGCGATTACACCGCTTCCTGAGATTCCAAGGTTAAATAATCCCTCTCCACCAAATGCTGCAGAAGACAAATTAGACCGCATTACAGCTTTATGTTGTAATTCTGATTCACAAGCTAAAAACATACCATCTTCAATGATGATTGAATGATTCCAATCTGCAACATCAAGAAGTAAAATATGCTTATATGTTGGTTCTAAGACAAGTTTACCAGTTCCAGTGTATTCAGGCTTTATTGCAGATTCCTTAGTAACTTTTCCTCTAAATGTTTTTCCAATAAAATCGCCTACCCCTTTAATCCCTGTTGTTGCTTTCACATCTCCTGCCATCCATTGCATAGCCCCAGCTTGAATCGTGATGTTTGAATGATTAACATCGCAGATTAACTGCCTTCTTCTCACATTCATTTCAGCAGCATAGAAAGCAGTTTGAGCTGTAACATGATTGACACTCAAATCTCGTTGAAATTCTACCACTTTAAATGCACCTAATTGTTCCGTAATTTCCACATTATCATTATCTTCAAAATTTTTGATTGTAAACATATTTCCCTCCTACTTTCTTTATATAGTATGTGTAAATTATTCAATAAATAAGTGCAAAACATTAGTGATAGGTGCCTATGCAAAATACAATTATGACAATTCGAATATGGGAATCGGAAATGTTTATTATAATTGAAACAAGAAAAACAGGATGTAAAATCGGTAAAGTATATTATTGTTGAGAAGTGTTTATTTTAGTTAGACATTTCTCTTTCTAGCAACGCGACGCATTCCACATGACTCGAGTGCGGGAACATATCAACAGGTTGGATTTCCTGTGTGCGGTATCCACCGTCCTCAAGGATTCTTAGATCGCGTGCAAGCGTTCCAGGATTACAGGACACATAAACTACGCGTTTCGGCTTGTATTCTAGAATTGTGTTCAGCAACTCTTCATCGCATCCTTTTCTCGGCGGATCTACTACAAGTACGTCGAATCTTTTTCCTTCGGCGTACCAATTTGGAATTACAACTTCTGCGGGTCCTGCTTCAAAAAATGCGTTGTCAATATTATTTAACTCCGCATTTCTTTTGGCATCTGCAATTGCTTCCGGCACGATTTCAACACCGTATACTTCCTTCGCTTTTTGTGCCAAGAACAGCGAGATTGTTCCAATGCCGCAATACGCGTCAATTACAGATTCATTGCCTGTAAGCTGTGCATATTCAAGAGCTTGTCCGTATAGCACTTCAGTTTGTTCCGGATTTATTTGATAAAACGAACGCGCGGAGATTTCAAAGTTAATATCGCCTATTGAATCGACGATAAATGATTTTCCGTATAAAGGAACCGTATAATCACCAAAAATAACATTCGTTTTTTCACTATTGACGTTTTGCATAATCGAAGTTACTTCAGGGACAACACGCTTAATCAATTCGATAACCGCATCTTGTTGCGTGAATTTCTTTTTGCGAGTTACAAGGATCACCATGATTTCGCCCGTTGCACGTCCTTTTCGCACAATGAGATGACGGAGCATACCAAGGTTTGTCCGCTCATCATAAGCATCCACCCCCATATTATGTAACTCCATTTTGAGAGCCGTCATCAGGTCGTCCGCCTCGTTACTTTGAATGAGACAAACATCTGTGTCCACAATATGATGTGTACGTGTTCTGTAAAAGCCAGAAACCACTTTACCATCTTGTTCGGCAAACGGAATCTGTGATTTATTTCTGTATCTCCATGGATCCTTCATACCTTTCACCGGGTGAACAGGTACATGCGGTAATTTACCAACCCGGTCGATTACATCGCGGACCGTTTTCCTTTTTTGAACCAGCTGACCTTCATAAGACAAATGCTGCATCTGACATCCACCGCATTCTGAGAACACATGACAAGGCGGTTCAACGCGATCAGGCGATGCTTTTGTGATTTTCACCAATCGAGCAAAGCCATACTTTTTTAATGTTTTACCAACTTGAATCTCGACTTCTTCACCTGGTAATGCCCCTGGAATGAAAAGTGGATAGCCGTCTACTTTCGCTACTCCAGATCCGTCGTGCGTTAAATCTTCCACAAATACATTCAATCGATCATTTCTATTTACAATATAAGACATATATGATTTCCTCCAAATTTCTAATGTCTTTAGTTTAACATGCTAAGCACCAAATGTAGTAGCTTGGGTTAATATCCGACAGTTATGAACATATATCCTACACTCCTCGCCATATATCCGTGATAAAAGACTGCTTCTTCATTTCCCAATTCGATTTCCCCCTCTAACTTCCAAAGATTCTTCCAACAATTGAAACCAACATAATTCCTGCAATAATAAAAGCAAGCCAAACAAGGCGTTTTTCATGTGTTTTGTACATTGCAACGCATCCTCTCCAGTTACTTTCTGTTGAAACCCAACTTTAAAATCATCTATACCCATTAGATTCTTTATTTACTGCGAAAAAAGATATTTTTCGCAATTTTTCATGAAATATCTTTTATTGAAAACACTTGCGAATAGTTTGAATCCTATGTAAAATGGAATGATAAGTAGTAAGAGGTGAAAAATATGGAAATGAAAAGAAAAGTCCTTGGGTACATTACCAGAGGAGAAGAACCGAACTGGGAACTTTTAGTGTTCAAACACAAAAATATGCCTGAAGCCGGATATCAAGTTCCCGGTGGTGTAATTGAACACGAAGAATTAATTATTGATGCACTTTATAGAGAGATTGAAGAGGAAACGGGAATTCCCCGTGATGAGCTTGTGCTAAAGGGAAAAGTAAACAAAACAAACTACTACCCCGAAAACAAAGATACGGTGTATGAGCGAACTGTTTTCCATCTCGATTATGTGGGTCCCCCTCGAACAGAATGGGAACATCTTGTTATAAGCGACGGGGAGGATGACGGCATGATTTATTGTCATCAGTTTATACCAGTCGATGATCTCCCGAAGCTCGCAGCAAACCAAGACCAATCGATCCTTCTTTTATAATCTGTTCCCTTTAACAAATCTCTACAGTAAAAAAAGCTGTACTTGGATCGGATTCCGATTCATGTACAGCTTTTTTCATTCGACTTTTTTAATATTGATATTGACTAAATCTTCTTTTCGCAACTTATCTAAAGGTGCATACATTTCGACATGTTGGAAAAGGTTTTGGAATGTTGCTGGTAAAACTCCACCATATTCACCATCTAAATTTAGCAGCACTTTATCTTTCGATGTCACGGTAATTTTCTCAGCTTTACTTGAAATCACTAGTGGGTCATCTAAATGTTCACCCCGCATAGCAAGCGAAACAATGCGTATAAATTCAGCAATATTACACTTCTTCAAAATAATCAACGTGAATTTCCCATCATTCAAACTTGAATCAGGGGCCAATTTCTCAAAGCCTCCAACTGAATTTGTGAGGCCAACAAGAAATAACATCGCTTCCTCATCAAATACTTCACCGTCGTATTCGATTCGTACATGAGATGAATGAATCGAAGGCAACATTTCAATTCCTTTTAAATAATAAGCCATTTGCCCAAGCATTGTCTTTAACCTACTTGGTACATCATACGTTAATTCTGTTAATCGGCCTCCACCAGCAATGTTAATAAAATGCCTATCATTCATTATCCCTACGTCTACAGGGATAGAATCTCCTTGAATGATGATATCCACTGCTTCCTCAACATCTCGTGGAATGCGTAAAGCACGCGCAAAATCATTCGTTGTTCCCATTGGAATCAAACCTATCTTCGGTCGTTTCTCAAATGGACTCACACCTGCAATTACTTCATTTAGAGTACCGTCTCCGCCAGCAGATATGATGAGATCGAAACCATTTTCAACCGCTTTGCCAGCGGCTATCGTGGCATCTCCTTCAGATGTTGTTGCATGGCAAGATGTTTCATATCCGGCGATTTCAAGTTTTTCAAGTACCTCTGCAATATGCTTGCGAAAAGCTTCTCGACCCGCTGTGGGGTTATATATAATACGTGCACGCTTCATATTCGGAAGTCCCTTTCTATTTACACATTTTGATGGTTGAATCTTTAAATACAAATTCTCATGTTGCACTGGTTTTGTCTAGTGTGATTTCTTTTGTAACACTGGAAGAAAACTACTGCGAATATCTTCATAAACCATTAACCAAAATTCCGGTTTTGTCGTATACTCCGCTGTAACACGTGCTACAAACTCATTCTTTTTCTCCTCAAACTCCGGTGCATCTTTCGGTGGCAACGACTTAAGAAGTCCCGTCACATTCTCCTGAAGTGGTTCTGCACGTGGACCCCAAGTTGCTTCGACCTCGCCTGTATTCCCTAGCAGTAAATACTAAGGAATCGACCTTCCACCATTTGTTAAATACTTATCTATTAAATCTGTATCTTCATCACGGTAAACTACCCGTATATCTAGTTTAGCAGCTTCTCCAATTTTACGTAGTATAGGGTTATTCAACATTGCATCCCCACACCAGTCTTCCGTGATTACTAGGATTTCAGGCTTCTTTTCAGTTAACAATTCGATAAATTCATCGTCTTTTGGAACTTCAAACATCTCATAAATACGCTTAGAACTCTCTTTATGTGTGTTCATATTTCCCATATATTCAGCAATGGAAATTGCTTCGTCAAAATAGTGTTTTTCGGTCTTCATAATGAAATTCACTTCCTTTCATTAATTGTACGATTTTAAAGCAATTGAATCAAATGCGAGAATCTAAAAAGGCGTTAATTGTACGACTATTTATAAGCCATACAACTAACACCTTTTCTAAAAACTCTAAATAATGTTCCTAATTACTTATCTTTTTTGAATTTCTTCTAGAAGTATTTTATTTACAAGCGGTGGATTTGCCTGACCTTTAGAGGCTTTCATTAATTGACCTACAAGGAAACCAAGTGCTTTATTTTTACCATCTTTGTAATCCAAAATAGATTGTTCATTTGTATCTAATATTTCATTAACCATTTTACGAAGAGTACCTTCGTCAGAAATTTGGACAAGTCCCTTTTCCTTAACGATATCGTTTGCGTTTCCGCCTTCTTCAATCAATTCCTTAAATACTTTTTTAGCTATTTTAGAAGAAATTGTTCCATCGGAAATTAGCTTAATCATAGTTGAAAGTCCCTCAGCTGTAAGAGCTGTATCGTGAAGTTCCTTTTGTTCTGCATTCAGATACGCAGATACTTCACCCATCAACCAGTTAGATGCGAGTTTTGCATCGGCACCTTCGGATACTGTCGCTTCAAAGAAGTCGGACATTTCTTTTGTTAATGTAAGTACCATTGCATCGTATGCTGGAAGTTCAAGATCATTTATATAACGTTCTTTTCGTGCATCTGGAAGTTCAGGAATTTCTTTTCGAACACGTTCCATCCACTCTTCATCGATATGAATTTCCGATAAATCCGGATCATTTATGAAGCGATAATCATCCGAATTCCCTTTAATCCGCATGAGAACTGTCTGACCCGTTGTTTCATCATAACGACGCGTTTCTTGAACAATTTCTCCGCCGGCTAGAAGAATGCCTTTTTGACGTTCAACTTCATTTTCGATCCCTCTACGAACGAAGTTAAATGAATTCAAGTTTTTCAATTCGGTTTTTGTGCCAAATTCATCTTGACCAAATGGGCGAATGGAAATATTCGCATCACAACGAAGTGAGCCTTCTTCCATACGAACATCGGATACGCCTGTGTATTGTATGATTGCTTTTAATTTCTCAAGGAATGCATAAGCTTCATCCGCTGAACGAATATCAGCCTCTGTAACGATTTCAATAAGCGGCGTTCCTTGTCGATTTAAATCAACAAGTGAATACCCATTGTCAGAATGCGTCAGTTTTCCCGCATCTTCCTCCAAGTGCACTCTTTCAATTCGGATTTTCTTTTTCTTACCATCTACTTCAATTTCAATCCATCCGTTTGAACCAACAGGACGCTTGTCTTGAGTAATTTGGTAAGCTTTTGGATTATCCGGGTAGAAATAATGCTTACGATCGAAATGCATTTCAGATGCAACATCACAGTTCAATGCCATTGATGCTTTCATACCAAAATCGATTGCACGTGTGTTCATTGTTGGCATAACACCAGGATAGGCTAGGTCTGTAATATGAATATTCATATTAGGTTCAGCGCCGAAATGAGCGGGAGCTGGTGAAAATATCTTTGTATCTGTTTTAAGTTCAACGTGGACTTCAAGCCCAACAATTGTTTCAAAGTTCATTAGTTTTTCCCCTCCCCTAAGTTCGGAGTGCTTGTATGGAAATCAGTTGCTTGTTCATACGCATGAGCAATTCTGTAAAGTGTCGCTTCATCAAAATGCTTACCAATCATTTGCAAACCTAGTGGTAGACCTTCAGAAAAGCCACATGGCACTGAAATTGCAGGTACTCCAGCTAAATTCACAGGCACTGTCAACATATCATTCGCATAAAGCGTTAATGAATCTTCAATTACTTGGCCGATTTTGTATGGAGCAGTAGCTGTTGTAGGACCTACAATTACATCATATTTTTCAAATACGTTTGCAAAATCCTGTGCAATTAATGCTCGCACTTTCATCGCCTTGACATATAAATCTTTATGATGATCTGCACTTAATGCATACGTACCATAAAGAATCCGTTTTTTCACTTCGTCGCCAAATCCTTCTTGACGTGAACGCAAGTAAAGCTCATTAAGATTTTGAACGTTTTCAGCTCGATAGCCATATCGAATACCATCAAAACGAGAAAGATTGGATGATGCTTCAGAAGAAGAAATGACATAATACGTCGGTGAAGAATATTTCAAGTGTGGAAGAGAAACTTCTTCCCAAGACGCACCAAGTGATTCAAGAACTTTTAAAGCGTCGGTTACGGACTTTTTAACTTCGGCCGAAACACCTTCTCCGAGATACTCTTTAGGTACAGCAATTTTCATCCCCTTGATATCGCCAGTAAGTGCAGCTCTATAGTCGGGAACAGCTTGTGGTGAACTAGATGAGTCGCGGTGATCAATACCGGCTATTGCACCCAGTAGAAGAGCGTTGTCTTCAACAGTCTTCGTAATCGGTCCAATTTGATCGAGTGACGATGCAAATGCAACAAGACCAGATCTAGAAATACGACCCGCTGTTGGTTTCATGCCAACTACTCCGCAAAATGCAGCAGGTTGTCGAACCGAACCGCCCGTATCGCTACCGAGTGAAAAGAGTACTTCCCCAGCGGCTACTGCAGCTGCGGATCCTCCAGAAGAACCACCAGGAACGTAATCCAAATTCCAAGGATTATGCGTTGTTTGGAAAGCAGAGTGTTCCGTTGTAGAGCCCATAGCAAATTCATCCATGTTTAGCTTTCCAACAGTTACCATACCTGCTTCATTGATTTTTTCTACAACAGTCGCATCGTAAATCGGAACAAAGTCTTCGAGCATTTTACTCGCACATGTTGTCTTAATTCCTTTAGTTACAATATTGTCTTTCAATCCGATTGGAAGTCCAAAAAGTGGCCCTCTTCCTTCGATTGGCTCTTTGTCCAACTGCTCGGCTCTAGCTAGTGCCTCATCTCTTGTTGTTGTCAAAAAGGCTTGTACATCACCATCTACTTCGGTAATCCGGGTAAATGATGCTTCTGTTAACTCTTTTACAGATACTTCCCGGTTATGTAAGAGTGCTTGAAGTTCTGCTGCTGTTTTACTCAATAATGTCATTGGTTTTCCTCCTTAAATCCGTTCATTAAAGGATATTCGGAACTTTAATCATTCCGGATTCAGTTTCCTTTACGCTTTTCAACATTTCTTCACGATCTAATACATCTGTTGGCACGTCTTCACGTAGCACGTTAAAAAGATGAAGCGGATGTGTCATCGGTTCAACATTTTCAGTATCCACTTCATTTAATATGTCTGAAAAACCAATCAAAACTTCTAGTTGAGAAGCAAATACTTCTGCTTCAGTATCTGTCACTCCGAGCCTAGCAAAGTTTGCAAAATACTGCACATTATCTTTAGTGAATTGTGTCATGCACTTTCCTCCTCTTTGTTCTATTGTACAATTAATCATAACATCATACTATTGTCATGAAAAGTTATGTCTTACTAGTAGCCGTAAATGTGGACATACGGTTCATCATTTCCAGCTTCTTTCACAATTAACGCTTCAGCCCCATTTACTGATGTTACGCTTGCTTCAATATCGATATTAGGAAAGATATCTTTAATGAGACTCGTTATATATTGTGTGAAACCGATTGTTTCACTCGTTCCAAAAAACTGAATTGGTATTTCTATTGATAAAGATTTAATTGAACCATCTTTATAAAGGCCACGACCAATTACATTTACGAAACTAGGGAAATAATTATCAATTTCCTGTTTAAACTTTTTAAAGGATGTATCTAAATCGCGATACTTCTCATCGTTTGTTGAAGCAGGGAACAATACATGTTCCTCGTCTACGATTTTCCATCCAGAAGGGGTGTCTTTACCTTTTTCGGCCGTCGTTGTAGCAAAATAAGATCCTGGAACAATAGAATTTCGACTCTCTTGTTTAAATAAACCAATTACAATTGGAATATCTTTAAGACCTTCTTGCGAACGAATTCTACGGATAATCTCTTCTCCCATTTCCATACCTTCTGCTTCCAATGCTTCTTTAGTGATTTTAGTTTCTTCACCACTTCTAGTGTAATGAACGGAATTCAATGATAGTCCAATGGATATTCCAGCTAAGCGAAGTTTTTTTTCATCTGTTAGGACAAGATAATTCTGTTCCACAATACGAGCAAGATAGCTTGGTGCTTGGCTAGCTATTTCAGCTTCGGTCATTTCATCCGTTGTTTCTGGATTTAAACCCAATGTATTCGTTTCAGACTTTCTTCCAAGCCATGATTTAACAGTTGTCTCATCAATGAATTGACCTTCTTGGAAAAAATGATTTTTGGGGTCGAACTTTTGTAGGGACAGTCGTAATAATCCCTCTTCTGCTTCTCTTACATCATACTTCGTGTTTGTACTACCCATATAGCCACGACTTGCACTTTCTTTAAACGGGATAATCGACCGATAATATTCTTCCTTTATTTGAATACTAGGAATTACGACCATCTCTTCGACGCGTTGTTCATTGTCCTGTAGGACTTCCTCTTTCTTATCAATTGAAGGAAGGCAACCGCTAATAAGTACAACAGCAACTAGTCCAGGAATGATTAACATTTTTTTCATTTTATGACTCCTTTTCGCCTAGTGCTTCGATTAATTGTGTTTCATTCCAAACAGTGATTTCAAGTTCTTCAGCTTTAGCTAACTTAGATCCAGCTGCTTCCCCAGCAACTACGATATCCGTTTTTTTACTTACACTACCACTTACTATACCACCAAGCGCCTCTATTGCCTTCTTCGCCTCACCACGCGTAAGAACCATAAGCTTACCTGTAAGTACGACTGTTTTGTTTACGAATACTCCACTAGTCGGTACTTCCTGCCGTAAGAGGCCTTTATATGACATATTCAATCCATGCATTTCAAGCTTTCCAATTACTTTAAGAACATCCTCATTACCAAAATAAGTTGTAATGGAAGTTGCTACTTTATCTCCTATTTCATGTATGGATGTTAACTTTTCAGTATCCGCTTGCATGAGTTCCCTAAGGGTTTCAAATTCTTCAGCAAGAATTCTTGCCGCCTTCTCTCCAACATGGCGAATCCCTAAGCCAAATAACATCTTTTCAAGAGAGTTTTGTTTGGAGGCTTCAATCGCTGTCAACAAATTCGATACTGATTTTTCGCCCATTCGATCGAGTTCGATTAATTGCTCTCTCGTTAATGTATAAAGATCAGCAACATCATGAACGAGATGAGCTTCGTACAGTTGATCCACCACTCGTTCTCCGATTCCTTCTATGTTCATGGCATTGCGTGAGACAAAATGAATAATCGCTTCTTTCATTTGGGCAGGGCATTGTGGATTTACACAACGAACAGCTACTTCACCTTCAATACGAATCAGTTCAGAATCACATGCCGGACACTCTTTTGGCATTTCAAAAGGTTGAGCATTGCTAGAACGTTCTTCGATGATAGGGGCAACAACTTCGGGAATAATATCACCCGCTTTTCGGATAATAACTGTATCACCTATTCGTATATCTTTTTCTTTTATAAGGTCTTCATTATGAAGCGAAGCACGCCCAACTGTTGACCCATCTACCAATACTGGCTCGAGTATCGCGGTTGGCGTAATAACACCTGTCCGGCCAACACTTAACTCAATATCCACTAACTTCGTTTGCACTTCCATTGCTGGAAACTTGAAAGCTGCAGCCCATTTTGGACTTCTTGCGGTATATCCAAGTTGCTCTTGGTCCTCAATAAGGTCTACCTTCACAACAATACCGTCAATGTCATAATCAAGATTTGAACGTTTATCCATCCATATGTTCACATACTCAATCACTTCTTCAATCGTCGCGCAACGCTTTCTTTCCTTATTTGTTTCAAATCCAAGCCGGCTAACAAAATCCAGAGCATCTGAATGACTGTCTACTCCATATTCTCCGGCATCTCCCGCTATTCCATAAATGAATACAGCTAGATTCCGACTTGCCGCAATTTTGGGGTCTAGTTGACGTAGAGATCCCGCCGCCGCATTTCGAGGGTTCATGAAAGGTTCTTCTCCGGCTTCGTCTCGTGCTTCGTTTAATTGTACAAATGCTTTTTTCGGCATGTACGCCTCGCCGCGCACTTCGATTGAAATAGGTTCCTTTAACTTTAACGGTATAGTCCGGATGGTTTTTAAACTTGCTGTAATGTCTTCGCCAACCGACCCATCTCCACGCGTAGAACCTTGAACAAATACCCCATCAACATATTTAAGGGATATTGCAAGGCCGTCAATTTTCAATTCGCAAATATAGGAAACATTTGACCCCGCGCCTGATTGGACACGTCTGTCAAAGTCTCGTAATTCTTCCTCATCGAACGCATTGGATAGGCTGAGCATTGGATACTCATGTGGGATTTTATTAAATCCTGAGAGAGTTTCTCCTCCAATTCGTTGAGTCGGAGAATATGGATAAATAAAATCAGGAAACTGCTCTTCAATACGAAGTAACTCCTGAAAATAGCCGTCGTACATCGCGTCAGGAACAAGCGGCTTATCAAGTACGTAATACGCATGACCGTACTCAAGAAGAAGAGCATTTAGCTCGTCCACTCGCTCTTTGAGTTTGCTTTGGTCCATCATTTGTTCTTCCTCCAGACTCGTCAAACTTTTTCTATGGGGGCGAATTTAGCTAATAACCTTTTCACACCAACTGGATTTGGAAACGCGATATCCAGTTCAATTTCCTCGCCGCTCCCTTTAACACTAACAACCATTCCTACGCCCCATTTTTTATGAGTCGCTTTGTCGCCGGGATTCCACCCCATTTTATCGCCGCCGCTTTTCTTATACATAGGCTTTTTAACGGCTGGTCGAACCGGTGCAGAAGTTTTTCCAGCGGGTTTTTTCCCTATAGAAAAGCCGGTGTTTATTGATAATTCTTCAGTAATATCTTCTGAGATTTCCCCGATAAATCGTGAAGGCATATTGTAACTTGCACGTCCGTAAAGTGTCCGATACCTGGCTGAAGATAAATAGAGTCTTTGTTCCGCACGTGTAATTCCAACATAAGCAAGACGTCTCTCTTCTTCCATTTCATCATCATCACCCATTGAACGTGAATGAGGGAAGACATTTTCCTCCATGCCTATGATGAACACCACAGGATATTCAAGTCCTTTTGCTGCGTGCATTGTCATAAGAACAACTTTTTCGGTGTTTTTATTTTCATCCTTATCAAGTGAATCGATATCTGCAATCAGTGCCAAATCTGTTAAGAAAGCAACGAGTGATTTATCGTCAGAGCCTTTTTCAAAGGAATTTGTTACGGTCAGAAACTCTTCAATATTTTCAAGCCGACTTTCGGATTCAATTGATGGATCTTTTTGCAGCATTTCCTTATAACCTGTTTTATCAAGTATTTCTTTAACGAGTTCAGAAACAGATAAGTATTCCTGCATTTTAGTAAAACCATTTATTAAATCACGGAACTTAGCAACTTCATTAGCAGCTCTAGAAGTAAGCCCCATAAAATCAACTTCCTGAAGTGCGTCTAGAATTGTTCGGTCATGGTCAATTGCAAAACGTGCAATTTTTTCAAATGACGTTGCACCGATGCTTCGTTTTGGCTCATTGATTACACGTGCAAGTGCAAGGTCATCCGAGTTGTTTGCTGTCAGGCGCAAGTAGGCAAGAAGATCTTTAATTTCTTTACGATCATAGAATTTCGTACCGCCAACAATTGTGTAATCTATGTTCGACTTCACAAGGTATTCTTCAATGACCCGGGATTGAGCGTTCGTTCTATATAAAACTGCAAATTGGTCCAGCTTTAAACCTTCTTCTTTTTGCAGTTCAAGAATCTTACCGACTACAAATTGGGATTCATCTTTTTCATCGCTCGCTATATAAACTGAAATCGCTTCGCCTTCTAGATTATCGGTCCGAAGTTGTTTATCATAGCGACTCCGGTTATTTGTAATGACGTCATTGGCTGCTTGAAGGATTCGTTTCGTTGAGCGATAGTTCTGTTCAAGCATTATCACTTCGGCATCTTTATAGTCCTTTTCAAAAGACATAATATTTCCGATATCTGCCCCACGCCAACCGTATATGGATTGGTCAGAGTCGCCGACAACACATAAATTTTTAAATTTCTCTGCAAGCATAGTAACTAAGCGATACTGTGCATTATTAGTATCCTGATACTCATCAACGTGAATGTATTGAAATTTGTTTTGATAATATTCTAAAACATCCGGAACACGTTCAAAAAGAACAAGCGTCATCATGATTAAATCATCAAAATCGAACGACTGGTTTTGACGCAAACGTTTCGCATAGGCATCGTAGACATCTGCGATTGTTTTCTCATACGGATTGTGGTTATTAATTTGACTGCGGTATGCCTGTGCATCGATGCATTCGTTTTTAGCCGAACTAATGGCGTTTAACATCATACGAGGATCATTTTGCTTCGGGTCTAAGTTGAGCTGTTTCAGTACATTTCTAACAACTGTTAACTGATCCGCCGAATCCAAAATAGAGAATGATTTAGAAATACCAATTCTGTCAACATTGCGACGTAAAATCCGAACACACATCGAGTGAAACGTCGATACCCACATACGTTGTCCAGTCCCCGCACCAAGTAAATCATCTACTCGGTCACGCATTTCTCGGGCGGCTTTATTCGTAAATGTAATGGCTAATATATTGGATGGATACACATTCTTTTCAACGACTAAATAAGCAATTCTATGTGTAAGCACCCGTGTTTTTCCCGAGCCTGCGCCTGCCATAATTAATAAAGGACCTTCTGTCTTCTTTACCGCTCGTGCCTGCTCTGGATTCATACCAGCCAGTAGATTTTCTGCTATTTGATTCATTCAATACCGCCTCTCGGAACATTTGTTCTAATTATACACTATCTTATGCTTTTCGTAACAGACTTCACTGCATTTACAGTCGATAGTGCTGCTTCAAAATCTTTGTATATACAATTTCCGACAACAATTGTATCGGCGATTTCAGCCATTGTTTTTGCGTCCTCAGCATTTTCAATACCGCCGCCGTAAAATAACTTTGTTTTTTCGAGAACTTTAGATGCCGCCCGAACAAGTTCAGGATTTCCATACATACCGCTGTATTCCATATAAAAAACAGGTAAATTGAAAAGATGTTCGGCCATTCGGGCATATGCAAGTACATCTTCTTTATCTGGAACTTTTTCAACACCTGTCAAAAGTGCGGCTTTACAATTTGGATTTAAGATACAGTATCCTTCTGTAAAAATTTCATTCCAATCCATCATAAAGCCATATTTACGAAGTGCCGAATGATGGATTCCGTTAATCCATTCTGCTTTGGGAGAGTTGAGTACTGTTGGTATGAAGTAATAATCAAACCCAGGTGTAACAGACTCAACTGTTGATACTTCAAGTGCTATTGGAACAGCATATCTGCGTATTCGGACGAGTAAGTCAAGCACATTGTCCAGAGTTACACCATCTGAACCTCCGACAATAATACCGTCCGTTCCCGATTCAGCTAATTGCTCTATTTGAAGATCCGTCACTGTTTTTGCCGGATCTAATTTAAACGCGTGACGCCAAGTAGTGAAGTCCATTGCCAATCACCTAACCATTTCATATTTATATCTCTAGTATAGCAAAAAAACCCGGCGGATTCTTTCTCCACCTGGTTCTGAATTAATAAATTAAGCCTCGGCTCAATTCTGTCCGGATTTCACTCAGATTTCTCAGCATTTTGTTGTACAGTTTCGGGATAAAGTCTATCTAAAATCATATTATATCCGCCTGAGCCATAGTCGACACAACGACGAATGCGTGAGATTGTTGCGGTACTCGCACCCGTTTCATGTTGAATCGTATCGTACGTATTTTTCAACTTCAGTAATTGTGCTACTTCCAAACGCTGGGCTAAAGATTGTATTTCACTCATTGTTGAAAGGTCATCAAAAAACGCATAACATTCATCTAGATTTTTCAGTTCGAGTATTGCTGTGAAAAGCTGATCTGTCTGATGTCCACGTATCTTATTAATTTGCATTACTTTCCCTCTCTCTGAATGAATTTATTAAGGGGTAAATGTGACGGATGTATTTAACCCCGGATTCGTTGGAATGATGTGAATCCATGTTTTACCCGGAACCAATTTTGCCGGCACGCCGTCTTCAATCGGTGTAAGGATACCGTCTATATTTTTCCATTCTATTTCTCTCATCATACCCGCTTGAAAAAGCATCGCTTTGCCACCTGTTTCAATATCAACGGACTGTCTTCCTACATTATCAATTGTTCGGTGAACTGCTTCAAACACAAGTATATTGGATAATTCAACTTCCTCATCATTGGACTTATCTATTGTAACAATATCATTTACGGAACGAATATAAGTACTTTGTATTTCATCATACATATAGGTACTTGTAAAATTCGGATGTGAACCATTATGAACAACAGCAATATTTGCCTGAACTCCTACTTTAGCACTTTCAATAGAATCATGGAAAGAAAGTGACGGTAATTTACTAATTTCCATCGATGCATTTGTTTTCTCAGCGCCTAAAAGTATGTTCTCAGCTGAAGTATACGAGTTATGGGGTGCCTTCCGATCGGTTGAACGTTTAAAAAGTGTTCCATCATAGTACATTCCATTTATATTATCCACATAGCCTTTTTGGAGTAGTGCCAGTGCATCTGGACTGTATCCATGAGCGACATAAAAGGCATCGAGCCCTTTTGCAACATGAATAAAGTAATCCCTTGCACTTCGAACCGGTCCGACTTGCTCAGGCAACTCGCTTTGAAATACTGCTAAAAGCCTTGTAACATTTCCTTCAGCAATAAATTCATACACGATATCTGCTTCACTAATACCCGATTGCGGACGGGCTAATGGATGATTATTAATTGTTACAAGGATTGGCCGTTGCATATTTTCCTCTTCTTCAAAAACACCTGTAAATGGTGACATAAATTTCGGAACAACTTCCTCAACTTCTTCTTCCTCTTCTGGTTCCTCAACTTCAATCACTTTATCTGGAACTTTTTCAGGTTCTTCCATTACCTCTTCTTTTGAACAAGCTGACATTAGCAACAGTGCGATAATTATGAAAAATAACGCTCTCATTTTCCCCTTCATCTGCTCCCCCTATCTCTTCCGTTACCGGAAGTAAAGCCTCTCTTTTTCTGTATGTATAGCGAAATATTCACCAACTGCAATACATTTGTTTTCTCTCTCTAGAAAACTACATTCCCATGATATTTATCGTAGCATAGCAAGAAGAATAAATATAGGTAGTTAGAAGATTCTGTGTAGGTGGAATTACCGTACTATCTATTTCTCCTTTTATGGATTTCGGTTGAAACCTACTGTTTTTGGTTAATCTAAATATGCTGAAGAAAATCCAATACGAAATTAGTTTTCGTGATAGGAGATTTGAGCATGAAGGAAAACAAAAAAACTGTGTCCGTACCACCTAAACTAATGGCGGAACTTGCAGAGAAGCTAAAATCCTCTTTCGATATCGCTCAAATCCCGCTTATTATTGAGGACAAAGAGGCACATCTATTTTACTTAAAAACAGTTGTAGACGGTGAAAAACTTCAAAATGTTATCATAAAACCTTTTTTCGAACTCAATACCATTGAGCATTTTGAAGCCTATTTAAATTCTTTACCAAATAAATCTGAAGTTCCATCAAATGAAGAACTTTTGGTTGAATTGACAAGAGGGTTTTTATTAATAGCAATAGAAGAAAGATTTATATTTTTAGAATTAAGGAAAGTGAATTCAGATACTGTCCATCCAACACTAATGGAAGCAACGATCCATGGTCCACAACTTGCATTTAGCGAAGACTTGGCAACAAATCTAAACATTATCCGTCAAAATTATCATGGTGCGTCACTGGTTATGAATACGTATCAACTAAATGACAGATCTAATCGAATGATTGCCCTCCTTTATGATGAAGAATCGGTCAACCTTAAAGTTCTAAACAAAATTAAAGAGAAAATAGAACTGTTGGAAGTCCCTCTCGTCCAATCAGCTGGTGATTTAGAAAGGTTATTAACAGACAAGAAGTACAATCTTTATCCGACAACTATATTAACTGAGCGCCCCGACCGCATCGTCTATAATATCACAGGAGGTAAAGTGATCGTTATGGTAGATGGCAGTCCACAAGCTATCATAGCTCCTGTTGTCTTTTTTGATTTTATGGTTTCAATGGAGTCCAACTATCACAACTTTTGGATATCGTTATTCACAACTTTTTTAGGCTACTTTGGTTTACTTACCTGTTTGTTGCTCCCAAGTGTATATGTGGCTGTAACATCCTATAATCCCGAGATTTTGCGCACAGAACTAGCCTTAACAGTTACAGGGAGTCGGATAGGAGTTCCCTATCCATCCTATATCGAAGTGTTATTCATGCTTATCTTCATGGAACTATTAACAGAAGCAAGCATACGTCTTCCAAAGGCTGTAAGCGCAACAGCAACTACAGTTGGCGGTTTGATTTTAGGTACTGCAGCCACAGAAGCCGCATTGGCATCGAATATCATGATTATCGTTGTTGCCGCCGTTGCCATCTCGACATTTGTCATACCAATTAACGAATTAGGTTTCTCCATTCGAATAACTAGAATCTTTTTAATTATTTTCACTTCACTATTCGGCTTAAATGGGTTAATAGTGGGTTTTTTACTCTTAATCATGCTGTTGGCCAATAAAGATAGCTTCGGAGAGCCCTACTTCAAATTCTTCATTTTGGCGAAGAATGACGAGAAAAAGGTGAACAACGAATGAACCGATACACTTATTATTTAATCACTGTAACAATGATTACAAATACAGTGTCAACGGTTCCAAATATATTGCTTAACAACACCAAAAATGGCGCTATTTTTTCAATGGTTATTGGTGGGATTGTCGGATTACTAATGATATATATTAGTATGCTTTTTTTCAATCACTTCCCTGGACAAGGGTTGCCTGAACTTATGAAAGAATATACGCCTAAGTGGTTTCACTATCCGATTTTAATTTATTTTGTAATCATGTGGTATTTAGCCGGAACTTTAACCCTAGTCACATTTACATTCATGTTGGTGACATTTCTATCACCTGAAATGACCATTTTAACTATGATTACTCCTTTCTTGATTATTATTTCTTATGGTGTATTAATGAAAACTAAAAATGTATTGTATTCAACCGAGATCATCTTTTTACTCATATTTCCGATAATTCTTTACTCTTATATTAAAGCCTATGGAAGCTCTACTCTCAATTGGGACTATGTAAAACTTGCGGTAATGCATGCCAATAAACTGCCTACTTATGATGTAGTCACTGCTTCGGCTTTTATTTTTACTGGGGTGGTTAATTTGGCAATTTTTAATAGGTACTTCTTGAGAAAGGAGGTTTTCGGAGCAAAACAAGTTGTAATTATCGGCTTAACCAGCTTCTTCATACTTTTTACAACATATTTTATCCCCATTGGTTTTGGAGGATTTGAGAACGTCGATAACCTTCTTTATCCTTGGATTTCTACAACAGATTCCATTCGAATTAAATTTGGACTTATCGAACGACTCGTTTTCATGTTCATGTTCTATTTTGTGTCAATTGCTATACTGTCAATGATTATTCATTGGCATGTAGCCGCACAGTTATTGGAGAGTGTTGTCTATTTCAAGAATTTGAAATGGAAAGAGACGAATTTGACACCGCATATTATCGGCTTATGTTTTACGTTAGTCGCCATCGTCTTGTCTCTTCAAATGACAGAGCATCAATTATTTGAATTCGCTCGTTTTATTTATAACATAGTGCCTATTTTCTTTTTTGTTTTCCTGTTCACAATGTGGCTTATTAAACGAGGTGCAACAAAATGAGTTCACGTTTTAATAAAGGTAAGATTTTTACATCCACCATCATCTTGTTGTTTTGCACTTTATTATCTGGATGTGCTTTTAAAGATATTGACAAACGAACATTCATTGTAGGTATTGGCATTGATCCTTCGGAAAAAGAAGATAAAAAATTCAAAGTCACTTTAAAAATTGCACTTCCTATTGGATCCATAAAACAATCAACAAGTCCGTCGTACACCTATCTTTCACATGATGGTGATTCAATATCGGAAGCCATACGAATTATTGAAACGCACGTAGACAAAGCACTTGAGTTTGGACAAACAAAAATAATCGCAATTCACGAGGATCTTTTAATCAATGACTATCAGAGCTTCATGGATTATTTTATCCGTAGGGGTGACATTCAATTGGTTGCCTGGGTTGGAGCCGCAAGTCCAACCGCAGAAGAAATTCTAAAAGTGGAACCATCTACAGAAGTGGCTAGCTCTATCGCCTTATTCAACATCTTTGATGGCAATGGGACGGATAGTCCATTCATTACAACAACACCACTCTTTGAATTTAGACGAAATTACTTTACAAAAGGAATTGATGCAGTAATTCCCTTGTTAGAAACAAACGAAGAACAATCCGAACTAATCGTCAATAAATCCGTTATATTAAAAAAGAATAGTCCTCCATTTAAGTTGAGTCCCACTGAAACTTTATACTTCAACTCACTTTTTCATCATTCATCTGGCTATAGCTTCAAGGTAAAAGAGGAAGACTTTATCATGCTTTTGAATGTACAGAAAATGAAGATGAAATATAAAATTCATACTGAAGAAGGTAAGACACCTCTAGTGAATATTAATATTAACGTTGTTGGAACTGTGTTGGAGTCAAGTAAACCCTTAAGCATTTCAAAACTAGATGAGTATAATAAAACAACTGCAAAAGTTATGAAAAAAACCACAGAAGATTTATTAAAAAAAGCCCAAGAAGAAGATTTGGACCCGTTCGGTTTTGGTCTACGATATCGAGCAACTCGCATAAATGACAAAAATACTATTTCCGATTGGGAAGCTATTTATCCAGACTTAGAATTTAAAGTTGTCTTTAAGGTGGATTTGCAAAGCATCGGAGCTATACAATAAAAAAAGGCCCATCACACCTGGAAATCCAGTTGAATGGCCTTTTTTTACTTAAACATACGACAACAAATATCATTTGTTAGTTGGATTTGTAATGGGAAATAATTAAATGGATCCATCTTATTTTTTAAAGAGTTTAACCAGTTCATTGACAATCAATGGTAAGAGACTCAAACCGGCAATGAGTGTCCAATCCATCAGACCAAGTGAATGTACGCTAAATAGTTTTGCAAGAGGCCCAATCGAAACAATTGCTACTTGCAGCCCAACTCCCAATAAAATGGAGTAAATTAGGAATTTGTTTTTAAATATACCAGCTTTAAAGATGGAATGGTTCATTGACCTGAAGTTCAGGGAATGCATTAATTGTGAGAAGCTCAGCGCAAGAAACGCCATTGTCTGTCCATGCATAATTGCAGTTTTAGAAATCGTTTCAGATCCTAAGGACAAAATACTGCCTACATAGGCACCTGAGGAATACACTCCGATTACAAAAGCCACCAATGTAATTACCCCAATTAACAAACCATTCAAGAGTAAAAACGGTAACATTCCATGAAATATACTTTCATCCCGGTGACGTGGCTTTTCATTCATAACGTCCGCTTCTTCAGGATCTACTCCGAGTGAAAGTGCTGGGAATGAATCCGTTACTAAGTTCACCCAAAGAATATGAACGGGACGCAGAATTACAGGCCAGCCAAGAAGGATTGCTGTAAAGAGCGCAATGATTTCACCTAGATTACAAGACAATAAGAAGAGGATTGCTTTTTTTATGTTGCGGTAAATGGTACGTCCTTCTTCAACCGCTTTGACAATGGAACCAAAATTGTCGTCTGTCAAAATCATGTCCGAAGCACCTTTTGCGACATCCGTTCCTGTAATCCCCATCGCGACGCCTATATCCGCCGTCTTTAAAGAAGGTGCATCGTTTACGCCGTCCCCTGTCATCGAAACCGTATTCCCTGTCGCCTTAAGGGCTTGCACGATTTTCACTTTATGTTCAGGTGAAACACGGGCGTACACATTCGTATGCTCAGCTTGTTCCAACAATTGTTCCTCGGTGAGTGTTTTAAGCGTTTCCCCATCAATCACTTCCGATTTATCTGATGCGATTCCAAGTTCTTTTGCAATCGCAAACGCAGTATCCCGGTGATCCCCGGTAATCATTACTGTGCGAATTCCCGCTTTTTTAGTAACTTGAATTGCTTCTTTCACTTCTTCTCGGGGAGGGTCAATCATCCCGACAAGACCGATGAATATTAACTCCTCTTCGATTCGATCCCGATTTATGGACTTTACTCGTTCGGCTTTTTTATACGCAGATCCTAATACTCGAAGGGCTGCATTCGACATCTTCGCAGCATGTTCCAAAATTAATCTCTTTGCTTTTTCATCGAGTGGCTTAGAACCTTCGGCCGTTTCATAATGCGTACATTTTAATAACAGACCATCTATTGCCCCTTTTGTGTGTATATACGACGTTCCATCGTACTCATTGATGGTCGTCATTAGTTTTCGTTGGGATTCGAAAGGTATTTCATCCATTCGAGGATGTTGATGATCTAGTTCATTCTTACTAATACCGAATTTTTCTGCCGCAACTAGAAGAGCAATTTCTGTCGGGTCACCCGTTTCGGTTTCGCTAGAATACGTGGCATCATTGCATAATGAAATATTTTCAAATAGCAGGCGATGAACAGCATTTTCTTCCTTTGCTTCCAGCAAATCATGTGTTAAATTGTCTGCAAAAAACGTTGTGACCGTCATTTTATTTTGAGTGAGTGTTCCTGTTTTATCGGAACAAATCACATTCACTGAACCAAGCGCTTCGACTGCTGGCAACTTTCTTATAATGACATTCCGCTTACTCATCCGTTGTACACCAATCGCAAGAACAATGGAGACAATTGCTGGCATGCCTTCTGGAATTGCAGCGACTGCTAAACTGACAGACAGCATAAACATATCTAGAACTTCGCGACCTTGTAAAATTCCAATACCGAAAATCAAAACGCAAATAAGCATTGCCGCGATACCCAACTGTTTCCCTAATTTAGCAAGTGTTTTTTGAAGTGGAGTTTCATTATCCGACTCCTTATCAAGCATTGCGGCTACTTTTCCTATTTCGGTTGTCATTCCAGTTGCCACGGCGATTCCTGTCGCACGTCCGTATGTCGTAAGCGTCGACATAAACGCCATGTTTTTTTGATCCCCAATTGGCATGGCATCATTGCCTATAAAATCTGCATCCTTATCTACTGGCACAGATTCCCCTGTTAATGCCGCTTCGTCTATTTTCAAGTTGGCTGTTTCAAGAAGTCGAATATCGCATGGAACGTATCTACCTGCATCAAGTACGATAACATCTCCCGGGACAACTTCTTCAGAGGGAATTTCCATCTGTTCCCCGTTCCTTCGTACAACCGCTTTTGGCGTAGACATATTTTTCAAGGCTTCTAAGGCCTCCTCCGCTTTCGATTCTTGAACAACTCCGACAATCGCATTGATAACGACGACAAGCCCAATAATGACTGAGTCTACGAGTTCCCCAAGCAAACCAGAAATAACCGCAGCGACAATCAAAACATAAATAAGTATATTGTTAATCTGAGAAAAGATTCGTTCGAGGAGCGAGCGACTTTTTGCACCCGTCAACTGGTTCAACCCATACTTTTCTAACCTACTTCGAACTTCTTCATCTCTCAACCCAACCGAGGGATCCGTTTTCATCATTTGTTCTTCACTTTCAAGTGCCATTGTGTAAATCTCTCCCTTTGGATAGCAGTGTTTCAACACATTTCCACAAAAATACTTTCTTTAATTTTAGTATACTTTATCTTGTTGGACTCTTCCTTATTTACTCATTAAAAAACCGAATCGATAGACATCTGAACATGTCCTCGATTCGGTATAACGCATGAGTACAAATACAACTGGTTAATGTATCTTCAAATATACGAAAACCCTCATGAGCTTTTCAAGGGGGCCTTGATTGAAAAGCTTCAAATACAATGTACTCACCATAACTTGGACAGAAAAGATGAGGATTCCCAAAAAGAGTGAAGCAGTCACGCCTAGTTTTGCAAAAAGGCCAATGCCATAGCCGTAAAAAATAAACGTACATATGATGGTTTGCATAATGTAATTCGTCAATGATAATTTACCCACGTTTTCAAACGCAATTAGCAATCGATGTGTATGAAGCTTAGAGTAGGCGAATGCAAAGAGACATATGTAACCGATAGGCAGTACGGTTCCTCCGATTCCACTCATTCCGAATGACCAGCCGGCTTCATTAAATAAGTACGGAGCAGCTTTTAATAACAGACCCAGTGGAATAAGAATCAGTAACCAAATCAAATACTGTTGCTTTTCTTTAAGTGGATCAAGCAGCCATTTCCTATGTGCCGCATACATTCCAAATAAAAACATAGGAACCAGAAGCACAGGCATTAGAATTAAAAGAAGCACCGCTTCTCCTCCTGACAATTCCATCGGGTCCACATTATTTCGGTGGTCTTTAATCTCTGCATAAGTCCCAGTTCCGTAAATGATCCATGTTTCATCCAGATACGTTTCGATTTTTTCAGGATTCGTCAGTTCAAAATCTTCTCCGGAATCAAACAGACTAATAATCGAGAATGCCGCGAATAGAAGCACTCCCCATATTAGCAGCGTTTTTGGTTTTCGATTAACGAACATCAACAGAAAAATCCCCATAAGTCCATAAACGAATAAAATATCCCCTTCCCATAAAAAAGTGCTGTGTAATCCTCCGAGTATCATTAAAACAATAAATCTTCTAAATAAATGCCATTTGATGCGTAATTGTTTTCGTTCAAGACTATTTCTCATTAAAATAAGTGAATAGCCAAAAAGAAATGTAAAGATTGGCATGAAGGCACCTTCTATAAAAATCTTTACAAAGTAATAAAAGAACAAATTACTTTGGGAGAGGTCAAAATACGAAATTTCATCTTTCCCAAAAATCCCGTATTGAAAAATAAGCAAGTTAGCAAGTAGGATTCCAAATAAACTCCATCCTCGTATTCCATCGATTGAACCAATTCTTTTAATCGTTAATGACAAAACGTTATCCCCCTATTTAGTTGATTGCGAAATGGAAGAATCCTTCTCATACCCTTTTTTTCTACGGGTCATTTTCCACAGATTGATTGAAAAGACGATAGCAATTGCCGCACGCAAAAGAAAAGAGATAAGAGAAGTGCCGGTTAAGTCCCCGCCAATCAAATCTTCCATTTGAATAGCGAAAAGGTATGCATACCATGAAATGACAACCAAGTGGAACAACACATTTAATATGATTTTCATGCTATCTCATCCCTTCATCCATTTAGGAATATATCTTCAAGGTCCGGTTGATTCGCGGAAATTCGGTGAACACCAATTCCGTTGTTCACGAGCAAGCGAACAATTCCATGAATCATTTCATCATCGACCGCTTTAAACTTTAGGTTTGCTCCTGTTATGTACAAAGGCCCTGTTATTTCCTTTATTCTCACGAGTAAATGGCTGTCCGGTGCATCAGATAATTCCATGGACACTTCAAGTGACTCTGTATACTTCTCCTTAATTTCAGTTAACGTTCCTTCATTAACGATGAGGCCATCTTTCATAATTGCGAGTCGGGTACAGATTTTCTCTACTTCCCCTAAATTATGTGAAGTCATAAAGATAGTCGTTCCTATCTTATTTAGATGAAGAAGAAGATGCTGGATTTGGATCGCTGATTCAGCGTCCACCCCTGATGTTGGCTCATCCAGGATGAGTAGATCCGGGTTGTTCATAATCGCCTGGGCAATACCTAACTTTTTCTTCATACCGAATGAATACTTTCCAACTTTCACATTTGCATGTTGAACCATCCCCACCTTCTCCAAGCTTGCAAGACATTCTTTTTTTGAAAGTTTTACACCTTGGAGCGAGGAAAAGTAGTATATATGTTGCACCGCAGTCATTGAATTATAAAAAGTGGAATAGTCAGGTAAGACACCGATCTGGCTTAATATCATGTCGGAATTTTCAGATCCGAGTAGACTCACCTTTCCTTCAGTTGGCCGAATAATTCCCGTCAACATGTTAATGAATGTAGATTTACCAGCACCATTACGTCCTAAAAAACCATATAATTCTCCTTTTTCGACGCGTAGGTTGACGGAATCTACAGCTAGAGTGCTCCCATATGCTTTTGTTAAATTGCTAGCGGAAATTGCAGTCATTATACATCCCTCTTTCTGAATAAATAGATGGCTACTAGTACATAAATAGCCGAAAAGGCAAAATTGACGAGAAAAATCATCAAGTCATCTTGCAAGTAATAATATGGTGACATGTATTTGAAAATGGAGATGTACCATTTTTCACTAAATATTACCAAAAGACTTATTATTGGTATTGCAATCCCTAATAAAATACTTAAAAATGAAGATAGAATTGGCTTGTTAATTAATAAAGAAAGAAGTAAGGCCAACGCCACAAATACGGATAACGCTGAAAACGATTGAAAAAAAGCGTGAAATGAAAAATACCCCGACAAGATAAAGATAAGTAAGTACGCAGCAGTAAGGATAGTCAGCCAAAAGAACAAATGCCCAAGTACTTTTCCTAAAACGATATTTGTTCTACTAACTTTTGTCACTATGAAACGCATTGTTCGTTGTTCAATTTCCCGGTTCATAACATCATGCGATAAGATAAATGCAAACAGCGGCCCAAAAATAAGTATGATAAAAGACAGTCCTGCCGAATAGATCATCACATCGTTTTCTAAAATTAGTGCTTCGCTTTCGGAAAGCATATGAAGAGAGTTTTTCAAAAGCTCCGTAATTTTAACTCCGGCATATGCGCTACCTAATAGAAAAAATAGAACAAGAATTGATTTAATGCTTTTTAATAATTGGATACTTTCATGTTTTGCAATGGACCACATACAAAATCACCCTTTCATTTGTTAGTATGAAGGGTGAAGCTTATACGAAGGTGACGGGAACCTTAACGGAATCTTAAATTAGGAGGGATTTAGTGGAACAGGCAAAAATACTTGTTTTAGATGATGAACAAGCGATTGGGGATATGGTAGATATTATTTTACGGAAGGAAGGCTTCTCCGATATCGACGTTTGTACAACATATCGTGACGCAGAAATACTTTTAAATAGGAAGTCGTATGATTTACATATTCTAGATATTATGTTGCCGGATGGAACGGGTCTTGAACTTGCGAAGCAAATACGAAAACAATCGGACGCTCCGATTTTCTTTCTGACGGCAAAAACATCTGATGCTGATAAATTACGTGGATTTATGCATGGTGCCGATGATTATATAACAAAACCGTTCAATCCAATGGAACTGGCAGCACGTGTAAAAGTACAGACGAGTCGCTATGTATCTGCAATGAACGGCAGTAAAGATGTATTTGATTATGGGCATTTTCAATTGGACGTAAATGCTGCTGCGCTGACTGTGAACGAAAAGGCTATTCCAATTACGGGAAAGCAATTTCATCTGCTGCACTTATTTTGTCAGCATCCCAATCAAATTCTTTCAAAAGAACAGCTCTATGAATCCGTTTGGGGTTTGGATAGCTTTATCGATGACAATACAATTATGGTTCATATTCGAAGATTGAGAGAAAAGATCGAAGTTAATCCGAGTCGTCCAATACTTTTAAAGACGGTACGTGGAATCGGTTATAAACTTCAAACTGAGGGAGAGTGAAGGGACATTGTCTAGTAAAATCACGCTTCGGTTTGTTGGTTACTTTTTCATTTTTTATCTAACGCTCGTATTGATAACTTCGCTTGTCCTTATCTATTTTGCTGCTAAACTGCTCATAGGTTTTAATGCATATTCACATATTCGAGAAGCGGATGTAGAGACCATTCAGAGTCATATTAAGGAAGATGGAGAAGGAGAAGGAGATATCACTTTCTTAGATCCATTAATTCAAAGTGCAGAGAAAAGCGGCGGCGCCCTGCAACTCATTGACGAAGATGGAAAAGTGATTACTTCTTCAATGGATAACGAAATGCCCTCTGAATATACATTCACAGATTTCATTAAGTTATCGAATGACAAAAAGTCTTATATTTGGCTGCTTGAAGACGGAAAGTCCTTATTATTTACAGAGCGAATGGAAAGTGATGTGCTTATAAAGAATCTTATGGCGACTGAAAGTTTCCCAGAGATTACGGATGAACAGAAAACAGTACTGAAGGATCATGATGCTCTTTTTGAACTTTACGATGCGAAGGGTCATCGTATTGCAACAAGCAATACTAAACGTAAGGATACAGTGAGTGGGATGGAATTGTTTGAGTCATCGCAAAACTTTGCTGAACAGAAAGAACTGATTTCAGCTGTAGTTCTCCATGACGGAAAAACTGCAGTTGTTCGGATGCCGAATAAGCATTATGCGCCGTTTGATTCGGCTATGATTTATTTTATGAAGAAGTTTCTAATCGGATTCGCTATTTTTCACGGTATACTTTTGTTGTTCATCATAGGCTTTTCAATTTGGATTGGACAACGGTTTGGAAGGCCCGTATTTTATTTCTTAAAGAGAATTGAAAAGCTGTCTCAAAAGGATTATGCCTATATAGAAGATCGGAAATTGCGCAATCTTAAGACTGGCAGGTTAAAGAGAAAGTACCGAATGTACGACGCAGTTGACCAGTCACTGAACAGCCTAGCTGAAAACCTGGAAGAAAATGACCAAAGACTTAAAAAGACAGAACAGCTCAGAGAAGATTGGATTACAGGCCTCTCACATGACTTGAAGACACCGCTAAGTTCGATTTACGGCTATTCAGTGATGTTGAGTTCGGATCATGAATGGTCAATCCATGAAGTGCAAAAGTTTGCGTCTGTTATGAAGGATAAAGCAGGCTATATGGACGAGCTCATCAATGATTTAACGTATACGTATCAGCTCAAAAACAACGGCGTATTGCTCGAAAAAGAACAGATTGAACTGGGACAATACGTTAAAGGTTATTCGGAAGAGAATGGTACGATGGTTCATTTAGGAGAAATAGGCGGACCTGTTTATGTTTCCATCGATCCGAAACGATTCGGTCGAGTGCTAGATAATGTGATTGGAAACGCAGTAACGCATAACCCTGTTAATACGCCGATTCATATAAGCATTCAAGTGGAAGACGATTCGGTCCTACTTAAAGTAAGAGATGAAGGAATAGGAATGTCACAAGAAGTAGTAGAAAATTTGTTCGATCGTTATTACAGAGGTACGAACACAACTTCAGAGGACACTGGAACAGGGCTTGGTTTGACAATCGCAAAGCAATTGGTCGAAGCTCATAGTGGTGAGATACATGTGCAATCAGGCAGACTAGGAACAACAATTACGATTCGACTGCCGTTAAAAAAAAATTCTCGGAGCAATTAGGCTACAACATATAAAACCGAATCGAAAGACATCCGTACATGTCCTCGATTCGGCTTTACGTTTATCCAGTTAGTCTTTCATCCTTTTATTAAACACAACTGTTGTCAAAATGAATATTAACACTACCCATGCAGCAATAACTCCAAAATGAGACAATAGATTAATGAGTCCTACACCATTTTCAACTTTTATGGCAATCTCCACTAGTTGCATATTGGGTGTATAATCCAACACTTTCACAATTGGATATTTATCCTCAAACATTGAGAAAAAAGATCCGAAACCGAATATAAACATAAATGGCATAATAATAACAGATGCTTCCATGACTGATTTAGCAAGTAAGCCAAGAAGTGTTCCTAAACCGATAAAAAAGATAGTACTGAATAGAATTGCGATTGTTATTACGAAAACATTCTCAGGTCGATAACCCGATAATAAAGCCCCAATTATTACAGTAATCATTGTTGCTATCAAGCTTAACAAACTTTTCCCGCCGAGTATTTCCAGTGTTGAAGCAGGGGAAAGCATCAGCCCTCGAAGCGTGTTTTTCTCTTTCTCTTCAGCAATTAAACTACATTGAACAAATGTCGCGACAATAACCATCGTCAAATTGATGACCATATAATGCCCTTCAATCGCAGTACTACCCATCTTACCCAAAACAAATGCGGCTACAAGCGGCATAAGTGCCGAAACTGAAACAGCTGAATTTCTTGAAAGATCTTTAAAATCTTTCTGAAATATAGCATTGACACGTCTCATTGATAAATTCATACTAAATTCCTCCCTGTAACTTCGACAAAGATATCGCCTAATGTAGGTTCATTCGAATGAATTGCTACAATGCTGTTTGACGACATATAATCAAACATTTGTTGCGCTCCTTCATCCGTTGTCTTCAGCACGACTTTTTCTTCATTTTTCAGTTCAACAATGACCGTTGAGTCTGAAAAACGTTTTCGTAACTTACCCGGTTCATCCATAAGCCTGATTTGACCCTTGTTTAAAAATGCAACCCGATTACAAAGAAGCTCAGCCTCATTCATATCATGTGTCGTAAGGAATATCGTCGTTCCACGTGCATTCAACTCACGAAGTCCATTATGAATATGCTTTGAATTTACAGGATCGAGCGCGGATGTCGGTTCATCAAGAAATAAGAGCTCGGGTTCATGCAATAATGTACGAGCTAGCGTTACCCGTTGAAGCATCCCTTTCGATAGTTTTGAAACGACCTTTTTCTTTTCACTCTTCAAATTCACGATATCTAATACTTCTTCGATTCTCTTCAGCGGCACACCATATAAATCGCAAAATAATTTCAGATTATCGTAAATGGATAACCTGCCGTACAATCCGCTATTATCTGTTAGTACACCTATTTTCTTTCTTGCACTCCCTTTTTTCATCCCAGAAACCGGTTCCCCAAACACAGTTGCTTTTCCACTTGTTTGATTTAATTGACCCGTTAATATTTTAATTGTTGTTGTTTTTCCAGAACCACTTGGACCAAGAAAACCAAAAATCTCTCCTTTTTTAACGTGGAAATTTACGTCTTCAAGTGCCATTTGATTCGCAAAAAATTTTTCCAATGATTGAACTTCGATGATGTTTTCCATTGTCTACCTCCTGAAGTGTGCAAGTTGCTAATTTCGTACTGCATCTTCAGATTAAGGTGTTTTTGTTTGAATCACATCATATTTCCCGTGAAAAGAGCCTATTTGGGGGTGAATGGAGCTTATTTCAGGCCCAACATCCCTTTTAATTCAGCCATTTTTGATTTTGATAGAGGTATGTTCGACTTTTTTTCATCATCTAAAATGAGACTATAACTATTTCTCGTCCACGTTATGACTTCACGAACTTTTTGAAGGTTCACGATATATGATCGATGGCAGCGAAAAAAACCAAAATGCCGCAGACGTTCCTCCAGTTCATTTAGTGTGAATGTCGTTGGAAATTCTTCCCCATCTACATGAAGGGCAGATTGTCCATCGTTGCTTTCTATGTAGTCAATTTCCGGCGGATCAAAGAGAATGATTTTTTCATTTACCTTTGTCGGTATTTTTTCAAAACGGACGGGTTGAATTTCTTCTTGTATGATTTCGCCGTTTTCTTCATTAGCAGCTAAATCAGTTTCCATATGTATTTTGTGCAAACCGGTTTCGTCTAATTTATATACTTTATCTGCTAAAGTGATTGCACTTTGTATATTCCCAGTAAGAATGAGCACGATTTTCCCTTGAGCTCGTAGCTCTTCTAGCATAAGTATTAATACACGTTGCGTTTCAACATCTATGTTTTGGTCGGGTTCCTCCATGATAAAGAGGTCTGGATCATGTAAAAGAAGTTTTGCGAATTGGATACGTCTTTGCTCGGATTGAGATAGTTTCTTAATCTTTACATTTCGCTTCTCTTCAAGATGGACCTTTCGTAATATCGATGGAATTGAATGCTCTGTATTGTAAAGTTTACGATAGAAATTTAATTGGTCGGCCACCGTTAGTCGCTCGTATAGTCCTTCATTCAGAAATAAGAAACCGATTTCCGATAGCTTTACTTCTGAGAGTTCGACTTTATTTATCGTGATTCCACCGTTTACAACAGGTGTTTTTCTTGTAAGCATATGTAATAAGGTTTCCCTCACATTCAACCCCGAATGGATTGCAGTTATTCCCCCACCATCAATCTGTATATTAAATGCTGGAAAAACTAGTGAATCATTCAATCGTTTCTCCACATTCTTAAATTGTAAACTCATCGTCTCTTCACCTTTCGTTAGTGCATTACTTTAAGTATAGATGTCTTACTGAATCCTGCAACCTTGTTTTTATTCAAAAAGACCACTTTCTCGTATTTGAGAAAGTGGCCTTGCGTTTGTTATTCAAACGTACGCCAGCCGATGTCCTTCCGGTAGAAGAATCCGTCCCATTCAAGTTGAGACAAGCCTTTGTATACATCTTCTTGTGCTTGTTTTAACGAATCTGCCTGTGCAGTTACGAGAATCACACGACCACCGTTACCGACGAATCCAGTGTCACTCGCTTTCGTTCCTGCATGGAATACATCCAAATCTTGCGCTGACAAAACGTCTAAATCCGGAAGTGCAGCACCTTTCACAACATCTCCGGGATAATTGTCCGACGCAACGACGACGCCCAACATTGCTTTGTCATTCCATTTTAACTCATATGGTTTGCTTTCCATTAGCGCCATCATGAATTCTCCGAAATCCGACGCCATTCTTGGAAGAACCACTTGTGTTTCAGGATCACCGAAGCGTGCGTTGAATTCAATCGTCTTTGGACCTTCTTCAGTGAGGATCAGTCCCGCATAGAGAATTCCTGTGAACGGAACTCCTTCTGCGGCCATTGCTTTCACAGTTGGAACGACGACTTTGTCATATGCTTCTTGCACGACTGCGTCTGAAATTTGTGGAACAGGCGAGTATGCACCCATTCCACCTGTATTTGGGCCTTTATCGCCGTCATACGCTCGCTTATGGTCTTGTGCAACAACCATCGGGTAAATCTGTCCATCATGGACGAACGACATGTACGAGAACTCCTCGCCGTCTAGGAACTCTTCAATAACTACTTTAGAAGAGGATTCACCGAACTTCTGGTTACCAATCATATCGTCGACCGCTTCTAGGGCTTCATCCAACGTCATCGCAACAATGACACCTTTTCCTGCCGCTAAGCCGTCTGCTTTTACAACAATCGGCGCACCTTTTTCACGAATAAACGTTTTTGCCTCTTCAGCATCTGTGAATGTTCCGTATCCAGCTGTCGGAATGTTGTATTTGTCCATAATTTCTTTCGCAAATGATTTACTTCCTTCAATTTGCGCCGCTGCCTTTGTAGGGCCGAAAATGTTCAATCCACGTTCATTGAAAAAATCAACGATTCCTTCCGCAAGCGGTTGTTCAGGACCCACAAATGTTAAATCAATAGCGTTTTCTTTCGCGAATGAAGCAAGTGCCCCGAAATCCGCCATATCGATTTGCACGCATTCGGCATCGTTTTTCATGCCGTCATTTCCTGGTGCAACAAATACTTTATCAACCGAAGGGGAGACATTGAACTGTCTGGCAATCGCGTGCTCACGGCCGCCGCCCCCGATAACGAGTACTTTCAATGCATTTCCCTCCTTAGTGTTTGAAATGACGAACGCCGGTCATTACCATCGTAATTCCGTATTCGTTTGCTTTCTTAATGGAATCTTCGTCTTTTACAGATCCACCTGGTTGGATAATTGCCGTAATGCCTGCTTTTGCTGCCGCCTCGACTGTGTCATCCATTGGGAAAAATGCGTCCGATGCAAGCGCTGCGCCTTTTGCACGTTCGCCTGCTTGTGTAAGTGCAATATTTGCAGCTCCCACTCGGTTCATCTGTCCCGCACCAACGCCAAGCGTCATATGGTCATCCGACACGACAATTGCGTTCGACTTCACATGTTTCACAACTGCCCATCCAAGTTTCATCGCTTCCCACTCAGCTTCTGTCGGCTGACGGTCGGTCGCTACTTTAATGTCTGCTTCCGCAAAACCGTATGCATCCGGCTCTTGCATAAGGAGTCCGCCTTCAACAGAAACGGTATTCCATTGGTCTTTTTTGTTTTGTTCAAATGAAATTGTCATCAAACGAATGTTTTTCTTCTTCGTTAAAATTTCAATCGCTTCATCTGTGAATGATGGTGCTATAATAATTTCAAGAAAAATCCCCGATAGTTTATCAGCAGTTGGTGCATCTACTTCGCGGTTCAATGCAACGATGCCACCAAAAATCGACATTGGGTCTGCTTCATATGCTTTCGTAAATGCATCGAAAACTGTTTCGCCAGTACCAACGCCGCAAGGATTCATGTGTTTCACCGCGACTGCAGCTGCAAGGTCGAATTCTTTAACGATTTGAATCGCAGCATTCGCGTCTTGAATATTGTTATACGAAAGTTCTTTACCGTGTAATTGTTCAGCTGACGCAATGGAGAAATCCGAACCAAGTGGGCGACTATAAAACGCCGCTTTTTGATGTGGGTTTTCACCGTAACGGAGCGGTTGTTTTAATTCATATGTATACGTTACTTGTTCCGGAAATTCCTCGCCTGTTAGATCCGTTAGATAGCCTGAAATAAGTGCATCGTATGCCGCTGTATGACGGAATACTTTTGCCGCCAAACGTCTACGTGTTTCAAGTGTCGTTTTACCATCTGCTTGTAATTCTGAAATTACTTGCTCGTAATCAGACGCGTCGACAATCACTGTGACATACGCGTGGTTTTTCGCAGAAGCACGAAGCATCGCTGGACCACCAATATCAATATTTTCAATGGCATCGTCCGCAGACACGTCCGGTTTTGAAATCGTTTCTTTAAATGGATATAAGTTTACACACACGATATCGATCGGCTGAATGCCGTGCTCCTTCATTTCTGCAATATGGGATGGATCGTCTTGTTTCGCAAGAAGCCCTCCGTGAATCAACGGATTAAGGGTTTTTACGCGCCCCTCCATAATTTCAGGGAATCCCGTTACTTCATCGACAGCCGTTACCGCAACACCATTGTCCGCAAGATGTTTCATCGTCCCGCCTGTTGATAGAAGTTCATAACCAAGACCTTCAAGCACCTTAGCAAATTCTAGTATTCCACTTTTGTCCGATACGCTTAAAAGTGCACGTTTTTTCACGAATAAAACCCTCCATTTTTCATAACTAAAGTTTATATATTAGCGGCTAAAAAGCTCGCTCAAAGCATCTTTGTATAAATAATGTTCAACTGCATGAATTGCTTCAGTGGTCTTCTCTACATCCCCGTCAACTACATCAACGGCATGCTGAGCAATAATCGGTCCTGTATCCATACCCGCATCCACTAAGTGGACCGTCACGCCCGTTACTTTCACACCGTGCGCAATCGCTTGTCCAATTGCATCTTTCCCTGGAAATGATGGAAGAAGCGATGGATGGATATTAATGATTTTCGAAGGATATGCCGACAATAAAACCGGTCCAATCAGACGCATATAGCCCGCTAGGACAATCCATTCCACTTCTGATTCCTGAAGTGCGCTCAGTATTGCTTGTTCATACGCATCTTTTGATTCAAAACTTTTCGGAGGAACGACCAAAGCGGAAATCCCAACCTTCTTTGCGCGCTCAATCGCATACGCATCCGGTTTATTCGTCACAAGCAAAACGATTTCAGCATTTAATTCACCATTCTTGCAGGCTTCTGCCAGTGCGGAAAAATTGCTGCCGCTCCCGGAAGCGAACACAGCAATCTTCACTTTATTGTTCATTCAACTAGACTTCCATCATGTTCACCCGTAAATTGGACGCCCTCGCCTTTTACAATGTGACCGATTTTAAAAGCTGTTTCTCCGTGTTCTGCTGCAATTTTAAGTGCTGCTTCAGCTTGTTCTTCAGGCAAAGCAATAACAAACCCAATACCCATATTGAATACGCTGTATAAATCTTTATCCGTAAGCTCGCCTTTTTCTTTCAGCATTTTGAACACTGGAAGAACTGGCCAAGATCCTAAGTCAACTTCTGCCGCAAATCCTTCAGGCAACATACGTGGTAAATTTTCAAAGAAGCCTCCGCCCGTAATATGTCCCATTGAGTGAACATCGAGTTCAGCATGCATTTGTAAAACAGGTTTCGCATAAATTTTCGTCGGCTCTAGAAGAGCATCTCCGACCGTACCAAGGTCTTCATATCCTGTAATTAAACCATCAATTTTAAAACCCGAATCTTCAAAAACGATTTTACGTACAAGTGAATAACCGTTTGAATGAATTCCGCTAGAAGCAAGTCCAACAAGTACATCGCCTTCAGCTACGTTTTCACCTGTAACGACTTTACTTTTTTCACAAGCACCCACTGCAAATCCAGCTAAATCGTATTCATCGATTTTATAAAGGCCTGGCATCTCGGCAGTTTCTCCGCCAATTAATGCTGCACCCGACTGAACACAACCGTCTGCAATTCCTTTAACGATTGCTTCAACCTTAGCAGGGACCGCTTTTCCAAGTGCGATATAATCTAGAAAATAAAGTGGTTCCGCACCTTGTGCAACAATGTCATTAACACACATGGCAACGCAGTCAATTCCGATTGTGTCATGCTTATCCGCCATAAATGCAAGCTTCAGTTTTGTTCCCACACCATCAGTACCCGAAATAAGTACCGGCTCTTTATAGTTAAGTGCAGAAAGATCGAACATTCCACCAAAACCACCGAATGTGCCGACAACTCCTTTTCGTGCTGTCCGTGCTACATGTGACTTCATTCTTTCAACTGATTCATAACCAGCCTCAATATTTACTCCTGCTTTTTCATACGCATTTGACATGAATAGGCCCCCTTATCGAACTCTTTCTTTTTCGTGCGGCAATGCTGTATCTGAATAGATATCTGTCGGGTATTCCCCTGTAAAGCAAGCTAAACACTGACCGCAATTCTTAGTTGTATCTGGTCGTCCAATGGATTCAAGCATTGCTTCTGGTGATAAGAATGTTAGAGAATCCGCACCTATTAATTCACGTATTTCATCAATTGAACGGTTTGTTGCAATTAGTTCAGAATCTGTACTAATGTCTACCCCGTAAAAACATGGGCTCACTAGCGGTGGAGATGCAATAACAACATGCACTTCTGTAGCTCCAGCTTCTTTTAACAAGGTAACAATACGCTTGGATGTCGTTCCACGAACAATCGAATCATCGACCATGACAACACGTTTGCCATTTACGACTTGCCGAACTGGAGAAAGTTTCATCTTGACGCCTTTTTCACGTAGTTCCTGTGATGGTTCAATAAATGTACGACCTACATATCGGTTTTTTATTAAACCAAGCTCATAAGGGATTCCACTTTCTTCGGAAAATCCAATTGCAGCGGAAATACTTGAATCCGGAACTCCTGTTACAACGTCCGCATCAATTTTCACTTCACGCGCAAGTCTTTTCCCACAACGTTTTCGTGCCATGTGGATATTAATACCGTCAATATCTGAATCGGGACGTGCGAAATAGACGTATTCCATTGAACACATTGCCGAGTCTGCAGCTGGCGCGAATCTTTCGGAATGAATCCCTTTATTATTAATAATAATGAGTTCACCAGGTTCAACCGAACGAACATGTTCAGCACCGATAATATCGAACGCACATGTTTCAGAAGCTACTACCCATGCATCACCCAATTTACCTAAAGAGAGTGGACGAAGACCATTTGGATCTTGAGCAATCATCAAGCTATCTTCAGTCAGCATGACGAATGCAAAAGCCCCTTTAAGCATGGATAACGCTTTTTTCACACGGTCTCTTTGTGTTAAAGAACCACTGCTTCTTTTGATTAAATGAGCAAGTACTTCTGTATCCGAATTCGTTTGAAATATACTTCCTTGTCTTTCAAGATGTTCGCGCAGCTCAACTGCGTTTACAATATTCCCGTTATGAGCAAGCGATATACTCCCCGTTGTTGAACGAAAGAGAAGCGGCTGCACATTTTCTATGCCTCGACCATTTTCTGATGAATACCTTACTTGCGCAATTCCACCATGACCTTTTAAGTCGTTTAAACGGTTGCCCGCAAATACTTCGTTCACTAAGCCTTCATCTTTTATGACTTGGAAACCCTCACCGTTCGTAACAACAATACCGGCACCTTCTTGTCCCCGGTGTTGCAATGCGTGCAGAGCATAATAACTGATCTGCGCCGCATCCTCGTGACCCCAAATGCCGAACACGCCGCACTCTTCGTTTAGGCCTCTAAGTTCAGCAAGCATTCAATAGCGCCTCCCCAAGCAGATTGAAACTCTTCAACAGTTCCATCTATTAATACCGAACCATTATCACCTTGAATAACAATTCGATTGTTTTCTGTTACAGATCCAATTTTCACTGCATCTTTCACAACATCTTCAAACGCTGTGCTATTTTCTTCTTTCACCGAAACAATAAAACGTGATTGCGTTTCACTGAACAATGCCGTTACAGCAGAACCAGAAATTGTCACTTCTGCCCCTAGACCTTGAGTACCGAATGCTTTTTCACAAAGAGCTACTGAGAAACCGCCCTCTGATAAATCGGTTGCAGACTCTACTAAATGATTTTGAATCGCAGTAAGAAGTGCTTTTTGGCGCGCAGCTTCAACATCCAGATCAATCGACGGTGCTTTACCGTAAATTTTCCCCTCCGTCATTTGTTGGAGCTCGCTACCACCGAAATCGAGTGTAGCTTCACCAATCACATAAATTGCATCTCCAGCATTTTTGAACTCAGTCGTCGTTACTTGTGATAAATCATGTACGAGACCTACCATACCAATTGTCGGTGTTGGATAAATCGGCACACCATTTACTTCATTTGATAAAGAAACGTTTCCACTAATCACAGGTGTGTTTAATGTACGACAAGCATCTGATATTCCGTCTGCAGATTTCTCAAACTGCCAAAACACTTCAGGCTTATCCGCACTACCAAAGTTTAAGCAGTCAGTCACGGCGATTGGTTCAGCTCCTGAACAAATCAAATTACGTGCTGCTTCTGCGATTGCAATTTTCCCACCCGTTTGTGGATCTAAATAGACATAACGGGAGTTACAATCTGATGTCATCGCAAGACCTTTATTCGTACCATCTACGCGAATAACGCCTGCTGAAGAACCAGGTGCAACAACCGTATTACGACGAGCATGTGTATCAAACTGATTATATACCCAAGCTTTTGAAGCAATCGTTGGACGCTTTAAAAGATCAATTAACGTTTCTTTTACATCCGCAACAACCGGTTCTGTCATTTCCATAGCTTGAAACTCTCTGAAGTACGCAGGTTCCTCAGATTTTTTATCATAAACGGGAGAGTCTTCAGCAAGTATATCTGCTGCGATCTCCGCCGCGATTTCACCTTTATGAAAGAGACGAAGCATTTTGTCGTCTGTTACTTTACCAATTGTTACAGCTTCAACGCCGTATTTTGCGAAAAGATCAGTTACTTCTTGTTCGTGACCTTTTTTTACAACAATAAGCATACGCTCTTGCGATTCAGACAACATCATTTCATATGCCGTCATTCCTTCTTCACGCTGAGGTACAAGATCTAAATTTAACTCAACCCCGTACCCAGCTTTCGAAGCCATTTCAGCTGCAGAAGATGTCAAACCTGCCGCACCCATATCTTGAATACCAATAAGTACTTCTGATTTCACTAGTTCTAAACAAGCATCCATAACGAGTTTTTCAAGGAATGGATCGCCTGCCTGCATAACAGGAAGTTCTCCCTCTTCTTCTACAGATACTTCTTGAGAAGACATTGTTGCTCCGTGAATTCCATCACGTCCGGTAGTTGCACCTGCATACATAACACTATTTCCAACACCGGCCGCAACGCCTTTTTGAATATCTTCATGATTTAATAGTCCAACAGCCATCGCATTTACGAGTGGACGTTTCGAATAACAATTGTCAAATTGCACTTCTCCTGCAATCGTCGGAATACCAATGATATTTCCGTAACTTGCAATTCCTGAAACAGCCTCTTCAAATAAAAAGCGGTCACGTGGATCCGTCAAATCACCAAAACGAAGTGAATTAACGAGTGCAACTGGGCGAGCTCCCATTGAGAATACATCACGTAAAACCCCGCCAGCACCAGTTGCAGCACCAATAAATGGTTCAATTGCAGAAGGTGAGTTATGAGATTCCATTTTAAATACCGCAGCTTGATTGTCACCGATATCTACAATTCCTGCTCCTTCTCCGGGTCCTTGAAGAACACGTGGACCTTTCGTCGGAAACTTTCGAAGGACATTTTTCGAACTCTTATATGAACAATGTTCGGACCACATTGCAGAAAATAATCCTGTTTCTGTGTAGTTTGGATTTCGACCTAACATTTTAACAGCAAGATCAAATTCTTCTTCGGTCATACCCATTTGAAGATACAGTTTTTCATCTATGATTTGTTGTGCGTTCGGCTCATGCATGGTTGACATTTTTTTCATTCCACCTTTTTAAGATTGAATTGAATAGAGGTAATCCGTCTGTTCCTCCGATAATTTCTTCTACAGCCCGTTCTGGAAGTGGCATCATACCGAGCACATTGCCCTGTTCATTTAGCACTCCTGCAATATTATCCGTACTGCCATCGCCAATTTCATCAGTATATGTAAATACGATGCGATTGCTTTCTTTCAATCCTGCTAGAGATTGTTCTTCTATATAGTAATTGCCGTAATGATGTGCGAAAGGAATTGTGATTTCCTGGCCTTGTTCATAATTGGATGTAAATACTGAATCCGTATTTTGAACAGCGAGTTTTGCTTTTCCTGATCTGAATTTAAGTCCTTTGTTTTGTAAGAAAGCGCCTGGAAGAATTCCCGTTTCCACAAGAATTTGAAATCCATTTCCTACTCCCAATACCGGTTTTCCTGATGCGACAAACTTTTCCAACTCAGCTATTGCTGGTGAACATTTTGCAAGTGCGCCCGGACGTAGATAATCACCATAAGACGCCCCTGTCGGAATGAATACTGCGTCATACTCCGCTAATTCTGCGTTCATATGCGAAACATAGTCAGCTTTCTCACCAAGCACTTCATTTATCACATGATGCATGTCGATATCGCAGCCAGATCCTGGAAATACTAAGATAGCGAACTTCATTTGCCCGCGACCTCCCCGATTTCATATCGATAATCTTCAATTACTTCGTTAACGAGCAATTTCTTACACATTTCTTTGATTCTTGCATCAAGATCTCCAGACAGGTCTGTAAGTTCAAGTTCAATTAACTTACCAACACGAACGCTCTTCACTTCACTGTACCCCATTGTTTGTAGTGCATCTTTCGTTGCTATTCCTTGTGGATCTACAACACTTTCACGAAGTGTCACATATACGTTTACTTTAGTCATCTTCTTTTCCTCCTAAAGGGATCGAATTAGTTATTATTTTCAGACCATATATTTGTTGCGTCAATATCTTTTAATGTTTTTTCAATATTATCCGTCATGATTGTGATATGACCCATTTTACGCATATGTTTCGCTTCAGCTTTACCGTATAAATGAATGGACCAATCAGGATAGTCCTTAATAACCTTCTTAAGCGGTGCTACATGTTGACCGAGCACATTCACCATGATTGATGGTGCCCACAGCTTGGGCTTTCTTAAAGGCCATCCGCAAACCGCACGGACGTGTTGATGAAACTGAGATATGTTACAAGCTTCAATTGAATAGTGACCTGAGTTATGAGGTCTAGGTGCAAGCTCGTTAATGACGATCCGGTCATCATCAAGTACAAACATTTCAACAGCGAGCGTGCCCACTAATTCTAGGTGATCTGCAATTTTGCTTGCAGCCTCTTCAGCTTGTGCCAAAACAGTCTCCTGTACTCGAGCCGGAACGATAGACTCATGTAAAATATGGTTGATATGAATATTTTCAGCAATTGGTAAACAGTAAGATTCACCGGCAGCATTGCGTTGTATTATAACCGAGATTTCTTTTTCAAACGGAACAAAAGCTTCGGCAATACATGCAGAGTGAGTGAATAGAGATTCTGCTTCATTAACTTCTTCCATTGAATTGACTTTTACTTGGCCTTTGCCGTCATAACCACCAAATGCAGTTTTTACAATGCAAGGAAATCCAATTTCATGTACTTTAGAAGTAAACTCGTCGTAAGTAAGTGCCGTTATATAATTTGCAACAGGTGCTCCTGCTGCCGTAATTTGTTCTTTTTCGCGAATACGATTTTGTGTGATTTGCACAAGTTCTGCACCTTGTGGAACATATGCGATTTCTGTTAGTCGCTTTAGACCTTCGTAATCAATATTTTCAAACTCATACGTAATTACATCACTTACTTCTCCCAGTTCTTCTAGCGCTTCTTGATCGTTATAAGGTGCAACAATTCGTATGTCTGCTATTTGACCACATGGTGAATCTGGCACCGGGTCAAGAACAGCAATTTTAAATCCTGCCTCTTTTGCTGCCATGCCCATCATTCTGCCGAGTTGACCCCCACCGATAATACCAATTGTTTGTCCAGGTAATATTGTTTTCATAAAAGATCACCACTGCTTTCAATTGATTCATTACGCATTTTAAGACGACGATCACCAATACGTTTCATAATGTCTTCATCATTAATTCCTAATATTTGTGCCGCCAGTAATCCGGCATTTACCGCACCAGCTTTTCCTATCGATACTGTAGCCACCGGGACGCCACCCGGCATTTGGACGATGGATAGTAAGGAATCCATTCCATTCAATGCTTTTGACTGAATCGGAACCCCAATAACAGGGAGAAGCGTTTTAGACGCGACCATTCCCGGAAGATGGGCTGCGCCACCAGCACCTGCCACAATAACCTTAATTCCGCGTTCCTCTGCCTGATCAGCATACTCAAACATTAAGTCAGGTGTACGATGTGCTGAGACAACTCTTTTCTCATATGGAACTGAAAGCTCGTCCAGTATGTCACATGTGTTTTTCATAGTTTCCCAATCACTTTTACTTCCCATAATAACGCCGATTTTTGGTATCAAACGAATTCCGCTCCCTTTTACTGAAAGTTCAACGATAAATATTTTACTTAACTAAACTTTAAAAAGCACAAAACAAGATATATGCTCTATTAATTGATTTTTCTAACAAAAAAATCGAATAACCCACTTTTTCACTAGTACATGAAAAGCAGATTATTCGAGGAGATAGAATTATACGTTAAGATGATTGCAACCATTGGTTCGCACACACCCTTCGCTACCATTCCTAGAAGTCGCTTTCCCGCATAGTCCAGACATTAAGGTGTCTTGGTAGAAACACTGAAGCCGATTCCTCAGTATATATGGGGATTTATATTACTATACGTATTTTATCAAGAAATCCAGCATTCGTCAACCGCAAAAGCGAACGAAAGCATAAGATTACATTTTAATGTTCGCCTTTTAGAGAAACCACTATTTTTCAACAAGTTGTCCTTTAAACTTAATCAGCTGTCTGATTGGAACCTTTTCACCATTAACTTCTGTGAAGAGTGGTTCTTCTTTTCTACCTGTTGGAATATATCCAGCCTTTTGCATTCTATCCAGACATTCTTCAATTGTTTCATTTTCTTCAACTTCAAACCAGACAGTCTTCTTTTGGCTCATTTAAATAATTTTCCTCTCCGTACAGATTTAACCCAAAAACCGCCATGAATCGATTTTGGTTCATATGAAATAATAAAAGCTTTAGGATCTAGTTCTTTAATTGCCATATACAACTGTAATTCATATTTTCTTGGTGTGAGTATTTGCAAAGCCGAGCGATTTCCTTCACGCCCATTAGCTGACCAGTCTGTAACACCATATCCTTTATCTCGAAGAGTCTGAGGAAGCGTCTTGTTTACATCTGCTGTCACAACGTTTACTGTAATATAGCCAAGCGCCATTTTCTCTTCAATCTTTGTTCCAATAATAACACCACATCCATAACCAATTGCATATGCAACTAAGTTTTGAATTTCATTCAGGTTATCAAGAACTAGACCAAGCCCAACTACATAAATAACAACCTCTACCATACTAACGCCGGCTGCAATATACCTATACCCTTTTAACGTTAAAATCATTCGTACTGTGAAAAATGTTACATAAACAATATTAATTGAAAATATTATAAGCGCCATTTGCAATTCGATCACACCTTTCAACAATTGATATTAGCTTATCGGGAATAGGATGACAATACAAGAAATATAGGTTTAACAGACGATATTTTTATATCCAGTATTTATTATTGTACTATTTAAGACTCTTTGATGTACGTTAAAAGGTTGGGTTTTGATGATTAATGGGATGTTTGTTGGAGGGATTTTGGGAAACGTTGTGAAGTTTTGTAGAAACGTTGCGAAGTTTTGTGCAGACGTTGCGAAGTTTGACGATAACGTTGTGAGGTTTTGATAACGTTGCGAAGTTTTGTGGAAATGTTGCGAGGTTTTGTGGAAGCGTTGTGAAGTTTTTATTATGTTACGAAGTTTCAGGAAAAAATATTCAAAAAAACAAAAGAAGCCACTACCATTAAAGGTAATGACTTCTTTAGTGCCTGGCAACGTCCTACTCTTGCAGGGGGGAACCCCCAACTACCATCGGCGCTGAAGAGCTTAACTACC
>NZ_JBHUGI010000014.1:82016-125502 GCF_042681925.1 Sporosarcina siberiensis | reverse complement strand
GCCGCTAATCTAAAGGAGCAAGCTCCAATAGATTCGCTCGACTTGCATGTATTAGGCATGCCGCCAGCGTTCGTCCTGAGCCAGGATCAAACTCTCCATAATACCAGCAATCGATAGACAGTAAACTGAATATCGATTGCTGGTGAATACAGAAACTTGAATAGCTCTAGTTTCTATGCTGGCATTAAAGAAGAATGTTGCCATTCTCCGATGATGTCATGTCGAAGGATTTAAATTCAATCCTTCTGGTTGTTTCTGTTCTTCTGACGGAAATCAGCTTACTTAGAAACGTTTATACTCTCTACACCGAAGTGTAACGAGTTTAAAAATTCTATCGACGTTTTGCTGTTCAGTTTTCAAGGTTCATTTCATAATTTGTTTTGTCGTTGCCGTAACAGCAACTTTATTAATATAACATCTTGTTTTGTAGAAGTCAACTCTTATTTTCAAAAGCTATTTCGACTAACAAGTTTGAAATAAAGTGGAGCGAGTGAAGGGAATCGAACCCTCATTATCAGCTTGGAAGGCTGAAGTTTTGCCATTAAACTACACTCGCGAAATATTGGCGCGCCCGGCAGAAGTCGAATCCACAACCTTCTGATCCGTAGTCAGACGCTCTATCCAATTGAGCTACGGGCGCTCTATAGTGTTACAAACGGAATATCTATTTGGTGCGGTAAAGAGGATTTGAACCTCCACGGGGTTAACCCCCACTAGGCCCTCAACCTAGCGCGTCTGCCGTTCCGCCACTACCGCGTGCTTTAAGCGACATACTTCAGTATACACGATTGTACTTATTTGTCAATGTGTTTCTGAAAAAGTGGTGAGCCATGCAGGATTCGAACCTGCGACCCTCTGATTAAAAGTCAGATGCTCTACCAACTGAGCTAATGGCTCGATATTTTATAAAATTAAGCTGGGGTAGCTGGATTCGAACCAACGATGACGGAGTCAAAGTCCGATGCCTTACCGCTTGGCTATACCCCAAAGTATGAATAACCCAATTGGTTTGACGTGATCGCCTTAGTAAATTGGTTACTATTTTGAAACTACTCGCTAAAGATTTATCCAACACAGGTGCCTGTTGAAAAATCTCCTTAAGTTCTAGAGATGTTATAGATAAAATATTGAAACTTCGCTTTAAAGATTTATCCAACACAAGTACCTGTTGGAAAATCTCCTTTAAGTTTTGGGCATGCTTTGCATGCTTGGTAACTATTTTGAAACTTCGTTTCAAAATAGTTTAATGACCCGTACGGGATTCGAACCCGTGATACCGCCGTGAAAGGGCGGTGTCTTAACCGCTTGACCAACGGGCCAAAGAAAGATGATTAAATCGCATGTAAAAACAACTGCTTGACCGTTTTTTTCATTTGTTTTAATCGACCTTTCTTATTATAGAGAGAAGTATACCATTCGTCAACACTTATTATTATTCTTTTTTCAAAACTCTCGTAAACGTTGTCGCAATTGATTTTATCCAATCAACATTTCTACTTATTCGTTACCAACCGGACAATACATAATCTTCCCCGCACATTTTCCGCACTTATACTTCCGTACATCCATTCTTCTTTTCCGATTATACTTTTGCTCACATGAAATGCATTTGTATATGTGATTCACTCTAACTTTTTCATTCCCTGTCGAAAGGGGTTGGCAAAACCTCGGTGAGGATGTTTGTTTCAGCAGTTTTCTAAAGTCAGCATCCCGATGTCGATATCCCTTTCCTTCTATATGAAGATGATAATGACAGAGCTCGTGCTTAATTACGCCAATAAGTTCTTCCATACCATGGACTTTAAGGATTAAAGGATTGATTTCGATGGAATGATCGACAAGCATATACCGTCCTCCCGTTGTTCGAAGTCTTCCGTTAAACCTCGCTTCATGTATGAATGGTTTATGAAAAAATTCGATTGAGGTTTTTTCGATAAGTAACTGTAGTTCATTGTCGATCATTGCCACCTCACCTCCGTTTAATACGTTATTTTTTTGCTGGCGATAACATAGTTAACGAAATCCGCCCTTTTGCTTTATCCACACCTTCAATCCAAACAGTAACGATATCACCCGAAGCAACAACGTCTAGGGGGTGTTTTACAAACCCCTTTTTCAGTTTAGATATATGAACAAGCCCATCCTCGGATACGCCTATATCGATAAAAGCACCAAAGTCTACAACGTTACGGACTGTTCCTTGCATCTCAAGGCCTTCATATAAATCTTTAATATCGAGTACATCTGCTTTTAGAAGCGGTTGTGGATAGTCGTCGCGTGGATCTCGGTTAGGTCTTTGCAAAGTTTCAATAATATCTCGCAGTGTTACTTCACCGACTTCTAATTTATTAGATAATGCTTTAATATCCAGAACGGATAGTGCATCGGTCGTTTCTTTTTTACCGAGCTCACTCTTTTTCAGTCCCGCTTCGCCCAGAATTAGTTCCGCGGTTTTATAGCTTTCCGGATGAATCCCGGTAGAATCAAATGGATCTGCAGCATTCGGTACGCGTAAAAACCCAATCGCTTGTTCATATGTTTTCGCGCCAAGACGTGGAACTTTTTTCAATTGGTTCCGTTTCGTGTATAAACCATTTTCTTCGCGTGTTTTAACAATATTTTCTGCTACAGTTTTCGAAAGTCCGGCAACATATTGAAGAAGTGATGAAGAAGCGGTGTTTACATTTACCCCTACTCTGTTTACTGCCGTCTCTACAACAAATGTTAAAGACTCAGACAGCCTCTTTTTCGCAACATCATGTTGGTATTGTCCAACCCCTACAGAACCCGGATCGATTTTAACAAGTTCAGACAAGGGATCCTGAAGTCTTCTTGCAATGGATACCGCACTTCTTTCTTCTACCAATAGATCCGGAAACTCTTCCCTTGCTTGTGCAGATGCTGAATAAACACTTGCTCCCGCCTCATTTACGATGACATAAGAAACATCGGTCTCTGCATCCTTAATGCAATCCACAATAAACAACTCGGTTTCACGGGATGCTGTACCATTTCCGATTGCAATAATGGAAACATCATATTCTTTTAGTAAGTGCAAAATCGCTTTTTTCGATTTTTCTTTTTCGGGTTTTGGTGGATGCGGATAGATCACAGATACTTCATGAAGTTTTCCTGTCTCGTCCACAATCGCCAATTTACAACCCGAACGGAAAGCCGGGTCAACGCCAAGAATCACATTTCCTTTTAATGGAGGTTGTAACAATAAGCTTTTCAGATTTTCCGAAAACACATGAATCGCTTGTTCCTCAGCTTTTTCGGATAGTTCATTTCGAATTTCTCGTTCAATAGAAGGCGCGATGAGTCGTTTAAAAGCATCCTCAATGGCTTCTTTTACTTGTACCGCGGACGGTGAGTGTGTTTTACGAATTAATTCACGTTCCATTCCACTAATGATGCGCTCTTCTGGAAAGTTAATTCCCACACGCAATACATCTTCTTTTTCTCCACGATTCAGCGCCAATGTTCGGTGTGGAACGATTCGTTTCAACGGCTCTTCGTATTCATAGTAATTACCAAACACTTTCTTATCGTCTTCCGCACCCTTTTTTATATTTGAAACTATAAAACCATCCGCCCATGCCAACTTTCTAATACTTCCACGTATTGCTGCATCGTCTGCAAATATTTCAGCGATGATGTCACGAGCACCTGCAAGTGCATCTTCAGTTGAATTAATTTCTAGTTCTTCATTTATATATGCTTCGGCGAGCGTTTCCGGAGTCTCTTGTGAAAACTCTAGCAAGGATAATGCAAGGGGTTCAAGTCCTTTTTCTTTCGCCATCATTGCGCGAGTTCTTCTTTTTTGCATGAATGGTCTGTATAAATCCTCTACACGTTGCAATACTGTCGCATTTACAATGGATTTTCGCAGCTCATCGTCGAGTTTACCTTGTTCTTCAATGATGCGCAGTACTTCTTCTTTTCTTTGCTCAAGACCCTTTACGTACCCGTATGCATCTTCTACCGCTTTTATCTGCACTTCATCTAACGAACCCGTTTCTTCTTTACGGTATCGCGCGATGAACGGAACTGTATTCCCTTGGTCAAGTAGAGCAATTACTTTCTCTGCTTGATGCACATTGACCTCAGCTCTTCCAGCTGTGGCTTTCAAAATTAGATTCGTCAAATGGACCATCCCTTTCTCTATTGACTCTATTTTAACATAAGCATAAGTTTCATTCATTGTGATGTCTATCTTCTATGAAATCAAACAAAAAACCTGCCATCCTATTAAGAGAGCAGGTTTCCAACTATAAATGTAGCATCGTCATCACTCGCAATCGACTCTTCGATTGCTTTATATAGTCCATATAGGCAACGACTATCTGTCAGTGCAGCTTTCGGACTTCGTATTACGACACCATCGGAATGCAATAAGAATGTATCGCCTTTTTTGTAAGGATATTCTTGCGTGTTAAGCTTCTGTGGTCTACCCGATAAATACCCCATAACAGGCAGGGGATAAATCATCTTGCTTCCATCATGAAGCATATAAAAACGAACATTACCCACACAACTGTATTGAATTGTTTTTGAAATGAAATCGACTTTAACAATTGCAACAGCTGCACCACGTTTTCCAACCATATACTCATTGCAGCGATATATAAGTTCGTCGATTGTCTCACTGTGATACTCTTGCAAAATCGTCTGGATAATCTGAGACGATTGACGCGCAATGGGACCGTTGCCTAGACCATCAGCTATTGCACATAAAAAGTACTTCTCTTCTAATAAAGAGAAATACGTATCTCCACATTCTTTATTTCCGCCTTTGGCCTGTTGAAAAATGCGTACTTCAATATCATCACTTACTGTTTCTTTCAAAGCGATGCACCACCAGCGGCAGTTATGGCTTCTTGTAATTTCTTTATTGCTTTACGCTGTAATCTCGATACATGCATTTGTGAAATACCTAAAAGATCGCCTGTTTCTTTCTGACTAAGCTGCTCAATGTATGTATATTGGATGATTTCTTTCTCACGTTCATTTAGAACAACAAGTGCGTCAGCAACAAGCATTCTTTGATCAGTAGCTTCATACCCTTCATCAGGCGCACCAACTAAATCAAAAAGGGTCACTGTTCCACCTTCGGAATCCGCGTTTAAAGTATGATCCATAGATAAAGCTTGATAACTTCTTCCCATTTCCATTGCTTCTAATACTGTTTCTTCTTCAACATCTAAATACTCCGCGATTTCCTTAACGTGTGGAGACCGCTGCAGCTCTTCCGTCAAAGTTTCAGCAGTAGCTCGGATTTTGGGTCCTAATTCCTTGATACGTCTCGGAACATGAATTGCCCATGTTTTATCACGCATAAAGCGTTTAATCTCACCAATAATCGTAGGTATTGCAAATGCTTCAAAGCTTCTTCCAAACTCAGCATCATATCTACGAATCGCACCGAGTAAACCAAGCATACCCACCTGCACAAGATCCTCATGGTAGGATTTACCATTCGAATATTTCCGAGCGATTGACTGCACAAGCCTTTCATAGTGTAAAACAAGATTCGTTTGTGCTTCGTCGTCCTCGTTTTCTTGATATTGCTTTATCCAAACCAAAACCTGGTCAACTGTTCCGGATTTAGGAGGAGATTGTTTCGGCATCCTTATCCACCCGCTCTCCTTCAAGGTATTTAGTCATCAAGACCGTTACACCCTCTTCATGGTAGACTTTTACTTCATCCATTAACGTTTCCATTAAATAAAGACCAAGACCGCCTTCACGCATAAACTCCACTTCTACCTTCCCTTTATAGGGTCCTACACTGTTTTTAGTTTCCTCGTAATTGAAACTAGCACCATTATCTGCAATCATTATTTCCATTTTATCGGCAAAAAGTGCACATCCTACTACGACTTCCCCTAATTCACCCTCGGCATACGCATGTTGAACGGCATTTGTAATCGCTTCACTTGATGCAATTTTTAAATCTTCAATGTCATCATAACTGAAGCCTATCCGACTCGCCAGACCAGAAATTGCAAGTCTCGCTACACCGATGTATTGCTCTTTTGCAGGAATTTTGACTTCAATATAATCATATGGTTGCATTTTGTGTACCACCTTTTTCTGATTCAATCTCCATGACTTCGTCTAGTCCAGTAATTTCAAACAAACGTTTCAGTCGTGCATTTAATCCTGTAATTTTCATATGACCTTCGCTCGCCGTTACACGCTTATAAAACCCGACAAATACACCGAGTCCCGTACTATCCATATATGAAACGCCAGAAAGATCAAGTTCAACTTGAATGCCTATTTCATCTTGAACTGATTCCAAACGTTCTTTAAGAGAAGGCGCTGTATATGCATCAATTTCACCAGTTACTTTAAAATACTGAATGCCGTTTTCTACTGTTAAATCAATTTCTAATTCCATTTCCACACCCCGAACTTTCTCATATGATCTATATACCTATAAGACTTATTACCACTTAGCAGTATTATTTAAACCTTTTCATCTTTTTTAAAAATCACTATCGTAAAGTCATCTCTTAACTCAAAGTTTTGCATTTGTTCGAGCTCTTTAAAAACCGAATCCACCATTTGCTGGGCAGTGTTGTCCTTAACTTTACTAAGAAGAGATTCGATTAAAAATTCATCTATAAATCCTTCTTCAGTTCGTACTTCAGTAACTCCATCCGTCATCATTGCAATGAAATCTCCCTCTTCTAAAACAACAGAGTTTTCTTCATAGATGACGTTCTTTTTCACGCCAAGAAGCAGCCCTTTCGCGTCCAGTTTGATGAATATACCTTTCGACGCCTTATAAAGAAGTGCAGGTTCATGACCTGCAGAGGAGTATAAAAACACAGAATTTCTAGCATCGTATTTCCCGTAAAACATCGAAATAAACATTGAATCGTCAACACTTTTTTCAACAATACGATTCACTACGTCAAGAACATTGTGCGGACAGGATTCACCGTTATGCAAACTATCCATTCCGAATTTTATCATCGACATACAAAGAGCTGCCGGAATACCTTTTCCAATCACATCTGCTACTGCGACACTTGCAAAATTTTCTTTTTCATCCATAAAGTAAATATAATCGCCACTTATTTTTTCCGCAGGGACCGATAAGAGTCCAATATCCAAACCTTTAATGTTCGGGATTTTTGTTTTCAGCAATGTATCTTGAACTTTTGCCGCTATCGTAAGTTCTGTCTCGTGTTCTTCTTGTTTCTTTAGAAGACTTTGATGCTCTTTTAGGGCAAGCCCGTAATGAATCATCATCTCTATTAAAAAATCAAACGAGTGCGGAACTTCAGTGGGCAAGTTTGCAACCATTTCCTCAACTGCAGTTTTATGAATACTAATAAGATCTTCTGGAGAGATTTCTTTTTCGATAAATTGCTTACTAAAATTTTGCCCTGCATACAAATCTACTTCACTTTGATTTGTGATGTATTTTTTTAGTATTTTTTTATATTGTTCTCCTACTTCACGAGGCACACCAGTTCAACTCCCTACCTAACCCATTTTGTAATTGTAATGGTTGTCCCTACACCCACTTCTGTTTCTAAACTAAATGCGTCCATGAGTCTTCTTACACCTGGCATACCTGCACCAAGACCACCAGAAGTTGTAAAACCATCTTCCATTACCTTTCGGACATCAGGGATTCCAGGACCATTGTCTCGAGCTATAATGACCAGTCCTTGTACACCGTTTTCAGAAACTTGTTCAATTTCAATTCTACCTGTCCCGGCATATAGATAAATGTTACGAGCCAACTCACTTATCGCCGTCGTTATTCGAGCCTGATCAACGATTCCAAAACCAATTTTCTTTGCTTCGTTTCTACCTAGCTGACGTGCTGCAACGATATCCCATTCCGTATATATATCTACAGAAGACCCTTGGTTCATAATCAGTCCTCCAATTCTTTGTTCAGTTTATCCAATCCGTTTTCAAGATCAAGTGCTGTTAACACATTTTCCAAACGTATCCCAAGTTCAATAAGTGTTATCGCAACAGCAGGTTGGATTCCAGTAATAACTACTTTAGCTCCCATTAAGCCTGACATACTGATGACGTCACCTATCACTTTAGCAATGAATGAATCTATAAAATCGATAGGGGTAAGGTCGATTACAACACCAATCGCAGTAGTTTCATGCATTTTATTGAGTAAATCTTCCTGAAATTGCAATGCTGTCTTGTCATCAAGCTCCCACTGAATTGAAACAATTAGAGTGTTATGAAGTTTTAATATCGGAATGCGCATATTCTTCATTATTCCACCTCCACTATTTTACGGTTTGTATATTCTAATGCCTGTTTCATTCCTCTTCTCAGTGTACTTGTAGTTGTAAATTCATTTAAATTGATACCTAATGTCACGATTGTTTGTGCAATTTCAGGTCGAATTCCAACAAGCATACATTTCGCACCGACGAGTCGCACTGCATCTGCCGCTTGAATGATATGATGAGCAACCATAGTGTCGACGATAGGAACTCCTGTAATATCCAAAAGAACAACTTCCGCACGATGCTTAACTACACCTTCCAGTAAATTTTCCATGATTAACTTTGCACGTTCGGTGTCAATCGTACCAACAAGAGGCATCACAGATATTTTGTCAAAAACCGGTATTAAAGATGCTGACAGTTCCTGCAATGCGGTTTTCTGTATGCTTACGGTACGTTCCCATTCAATGGCATAAGCTTCAATGATACTCTCCCTGAGTGGTGATATCCATTCATCAAAAGTCAGTATACTTGTTCTCGCTTCTAATTCACTCAGAACACCATGTTCATCCATAATTTCATAAGCAACTCTAGAGAAACTATCAATTGCTTTATTCACAAATTTAATAGACCAACCGAAACGCACAACTTTTTCCGTAAAATCATTTAATTGTTCTGCATCAATTATTTCTGATTTTTTAATATTAGAAGTCATTAATTCCGCAAATTCTCTACTTGTACTTTCAATAAGTTCTGTAGACATAAAGAGGAAAAACCTTTCGCCCTTCCCTTCTTTCATTCGCGCTTGCCATCTAACAATAATTTCATCCATATTTTCACGAATGCATTCTTCCATTTTTCTATTCAAAATTACGCCTCCTAATTAATAGACCCTAACTATACTGTATAGAGTCATTATAGCAAAACGTAGCTACAATCACATCATAATTATAAAATTGAAAAAACACTACAGAATTTACCTGTAGTGTTCCTTAATATGTATGCTCAGAATTTGACGAGCCCGAAACTCACTTCAAGAGCTTCATCAACTTGCTCCATCAAAAATTCGTCTAGGTGTGTAATTTTATCTGTTAGCCTCGACTTGTCGATGGTGCGGACCTGTTCAAGCAGGATGACTGAATCCCGCTCGAAATGGTATCGTTCCGCATCTATTTCAACATGTGTTGGCAATTTCGCTTTTTGTATTTGTGCAGTAATAGCTGCTATAATGACAGTCGGACTAAACCGGTTTCCAATATCGTTTTGGATAACTAAAACTGGTCTCGTGCCCCCCTGTTCAGAACCTACTACTGGTGACAGATCTGCAAAAAAGACGTCTCCACGTTTTATTGCCAAATTTTCATCCTCCACTTACGAGACGTTCCATCGTATGTTGAGCTTCAAACTCCAAATGCATGCATTCCTTGGCGATTTTCAGGTTAATTTGCGACATCTCGACGTAACCTTTCATCATTTCCGCCCTAATTGTCTCAGGTTTATAATCAGTTACATATCGTGTTGTCGAAATATATACGAAGTCACCGCGTTCTAGCTCCTGATGGACGACCGTATGTTCATTTTCGTTCAGCATCCGTTTTGGAATCTTAACAATAACTTCACGCATGTTTTTATTGACTTTCAACGTCAGCACCTCCAACAAACCAGATCCCGTATTTCATTACATCTCCATCTTACCACTCCAGCGCCACAAAGAGAAGACATGGAATGAATTATTATGACAAGATTCTGCAAGAATACGAGGTTTTTTGTCGAAAATGCATATAATGTAGGTTACCCACTCAGTTCTAGAGATATACTCTCGGAACTCGCTTTGCAATAGATACAGTTATTTCATATGGGATAGTGTCCAGTTTTTCTGCCCATTCTTCCATCGTAACTTCCTCCGTACCTTGATGCCCAATAAAAACCACTTGTTCACCAATAGGCATATTCCCCGGAAGTTTCACCATACACTGATCCATACAAATCGTACCTACAATCGGCACCCGTTTACCTCCAATTAACACTTCTTGGCCTTTCAGACCACGTCGTAAACCATCCGCATAGCCTATCGGAATCGTTCCAATCCATTCTTCACCCGTCGTTATATACGTCCCACCGTAACTAATTGCACTTCCTTTCGAAAGCAATTTAACATAGGCAAGTTCACTATGCAGTTCAAGCGACCTTTCTAAATTAAACGGCAACTTTTCACCTACATATTTCGATGGCGCCATTCCGTAAAGACTGATTCCAAAACGAATTGCATCCAGCGCGTACTGAGGGTAAAGAAGTGTTGCTGCAGAATTTGATGCATGAACGAGGCGTGGTTTTTCAGGTAAAGTGTTTACTAAATCCATAAACATCTTATACTGAAGTTCAGTTACCACTGAAGACTCCTCATCTGCACATGAAAAGTGAGTAAAGATTCCATCCAACGCAATTTGTTGTGATGACGAGACAACAGCCACTAGCGAGTGAAGTGTCTCCACATCCCTAAGACCAATTCTACCCATTCCACTGTCTATTTTTACATGAACCTTTAAAGTTTGGGCAAAACATTTATTTTCATGCAAAACCTCTTGTATCCACCCTACGTCAGAAACTGTAACTGTGATGGATAACTCTGCCGCTTTTTTCGCGAATGAAACAGGAGAAGGCCCCATGACGAGAATGTCCCCGCTAATGCCCGCCATTCGGAGCCTTACCGCCTCATCCGGTGTCGCAACAGACACCATCATTGCACCAGCTTCAAGTGCAGCGAGTGCTACTTCAACTTCACCGTGACCGTAACCATCCGCCTTAACCACCGCAATAATTGATGTCTTACTTCCAAGATAGCTATTCAAGTTTTTAACATTATTTCTAATCGCCTCGAGGTTGACGACCACTTTTGTCGGACGATAATTATCTAACTTTTGCATTTTAGCCCTCTTTTAACAGTAGTACATCCATTATCAAGGATTCGTCCATTAAACGTCAACTATAGTTATTTCATTTCCCCTGGAGACATAGATGCCGCTACTTCTATTAACTCGTCTTTAGTTAAATTTTCAGAGGCAATAAAAAATGAAATACCCCCGCTTTCCCAACGAATCGATCTATCTGTAACTGCAGCTACTGTAAATCCTAGATCTACAGGATCGCCCTCAATAGAAACAGGCATTTCATTGTCAGGCCTCTTTGCGGGCTCTTGTACAATAATAAAATCCTTGTCACCACCGTAGGTCATAAATGAGCGAGTTCCATTTTCAGTTTGTACACTTTCTTCAACTTGAAGTTTAACTCCTTCTCCCCAGTTTACAGTAGGATAGTAGGTAATAAACCCAGTTTCTTCATTTTTATTATCAGTTTCTTCTTCTGACTCAGTTGTCTTGTCTTCCATGTCCACTGCATAATCTGAAGCTTTCCGTTCAGTACCAAGTGTGATCTTTTTAAAAGTGATTCGGATTTTCTCTTCTTTATTCTCATCAAGAATTGAGACCGAACTTGGTAGAAGGGTTTTCTTATCAATATGGATAAGTTGGCTAGGCAAAACTTTTTTATGGTTGTTCGTTGTTGCCGTTTCAAAAGTATACATATTATCTTTTTCAGTCATAATCGCATTACTGTCCGCCTTGATGTCATCAGACAGAGCTCCTATTAAATACGCCTGGCTATTCTGCGCGGGCCAGTCACTCTGAAACTTATACGTCTTACCAAGAGAAGGTGTTACAACAAAAACGCCTTCATCATTTCGAACAATCATTTGAGAATCTTCTTTACCATCTTGAGTTACATGAACACGATAATAATCCTCTTTCGTGTGCCATACTTCAACGTTGTACATTCTCGGTTCTGAGCCGGTCTTTATTTCCATCGTGGCAAGCAGCTCATACCCTTTCGTATCATTCCACTTACCACTAAGCTTCTTTACAACATCCTCTTTAGATGGTGACCCACATGCCGCGACGGTAATCATTACTACAACAAGCAATAAAGCTACTATTCGGATACGCATTTAGTTCATCCTTTCTCATTTCAATCGGGTAAATCATCTTATGAGGAAGGAGTGACGTTTATGCGAGTAAGATTACTTGTGCAGCAGCAACATTTTTTGTGTGGGTAATGGAAATAAAACCGGAAACCGAATTTCCTTTAAAATAGAGTTCAGGTTTCCCATTCGTATCTGGTAAAATATTAATATCCGCAAAGTTGCACGCGGCACCAATTCCTGTACCTTTCGCTTTTGCAAACGCCTCTTTTCCTGCAAAGCGACCTGCAAGAAATTCAATTCGGCGATGCCCTTTCAGCGAGTCGTAAATTCTAGTCTCTTCTATCGTTAATATACGTCCACGGAACTTCATAGATTCTGCATCAATTTTTGAAATCCGATCGAGTTCAACTATATCTAAACCAATTCCTGTAATCATCATTGCTCTCCTTTCCACTTTGACACGAATGTATGTATAATAGACAAACAGATGAGGTGAAAGAATGTTTATACGTAGAGAAAGCTTTTCCCAATACATCCGACTTTATCCGATTGTAACTTTCTTACTAGCTGCGAACATTATTATTTTCATATTAACGATGTTGCCGTTTATTGGACCTGCCATTTATGGTGCAGGAATGGGAGTTAATGCATACATCGCTGCTGGTGAATGGTGGCGGTTCTTTACACCAATGTTCCTCCATGCCGGGTTTATGCATCTATTATTCAACATGTTTTTCCTTTTCGTTTTCGGCCCTGAACTCGAAAAACTAGCTGGCAAAACTCGGTTCTTAACAATTTACTTACTATCAGGGATTTTTGGTAATGTGGCAGTTTTCTTTTTAAAGGACTTAGGATACGCACATGTCGGTGCAAGTGGTGCAATTTATGGTATTCTCGGTGCATTTGGTGCATTGGTTTACTACACCAAAAAGATGTTACCCGAACTACGCCAAGTAATTCTTCCGATTATCGCAATTGGTGTTGTAATGACATTCTTACAAGACAATATTAACGTAACTGCACACATCGTCGGTCTAATCGTCGGATTTCTAATTGGTTTGAGTTATTTCCATCCCAAAAACATCGCCAGTTGGAAAAGAAAAAAGGTAAGGTAACAAATCAGATTTTTTATCAATCAAAGTATGAGAAAGATTTTATCCTGCTATAACTGAATTTGTTATTTTCTACAGGACTGTCCAGAAAGTCAGTGAAAACTGATTTTCTGGACAGTCTTATATATATATCAGTTTCCAAGTCCCACGTTGCTTTCCGTTCCAGGCGGACGCGTTCCACGGGGCGGGCGTTGAGCCTCCTCGGTCGCTATCGCTCCACTGCGGGGTCTCAACTGTCCCGCTTAATCCCGCTGGAGTCGCCGCCTTGCACTCCAAGCAAATAAGATTGCACATTAAAATAGAATTAAATATATAGAAATTGTTTCTCTCATGTTTTAAGCTTGTTCTCATATAATTCCTCTATAATACCAATCTCTAAACGGTGGCCGAATTGTGGTAGTGTTTACATTGATCTTATATTCACCACTTTTCCAGCTGATTGGAGTGCAGACCGGCGACTCCAATGGGATTAGCGTGACTTGCGAGACCCCGCAGGAGCGCGCTTTTCGCGACGAGGAGGCTCACAGCACGCCCCATGGAACGCGTCCGGTCGGAACGGAAATCAGCGGGCAGTAGTTTTTTCACCAACGCCAAAAACTGCATAACCACAAATCATCCCAAATCTTCCTTATTGGATGGTTCGTACCAAGACAAGATACGTTCTGCTTCGGCTTCATCCATATGACTCACCTGAGCGTTGAACATCGTTGCTCCTGATTTTATTCGGGCTGACAACGTTGCGACACTCTTTTTTTTATGAAAATAATTCTGCTTCATTTCCATCGACTGTATTCGCTTCTTCAACAAATAAGTCGTTTGCAAGCTAAGTCCTCTAAACTGCATTGTTAACTGATTTCCCGAGATGTCATACGCCGCTGAACGGTGCTGCCATAATCCGAATAAGACAAACACTGGTACCAGCAGAAGTGATAAAAGACCGTATGGAAAGAAAAAGTAGGTCAATGCCCCAATTACAGGAATCATCCAAAGGAAATCTATTCGGTAATAATATCTCTTTCCGCGAGAGGGTAGTTTATTGGTCGGCTTTTCGATTATTAGATCAGGAAATACTTCTTTTAAAGGACCGTCTATCTCGGATTTTTTCACAAGAGGAAACAAGTTGATCTTAGCCCCTTCTCCAAGTCCACCTCCGGCATTATCAATTACCACGGATGCATAACCAAAGAGTTGTCTAAATGGATTTTCAATAATCCGTACACCTTGCACACGGTTTAGTGGAACAGTCGCTCTTTTTTTCTCTATTAACCCTCTAGTAATCACAAGATCTTCTTTTTCAATCGTAACCGAAAAATTATAATACGATAGATACGTCATTGCCACGGATATCCCCCAGACAACTAAAAAGCCGATGAAAACTGCAATTACGATGAGTAAAGTGCCGAACTTCACAAAACCAGCAAGTTCTTTATACATTGTTTCATATGGGATAAATTCACTAAATTGAACGATGAATATGAGTACCCCAGACAAGATAAGGCCTATTCCACCGGATGTAGTTGCTAAAAGCAGTAAGTTTTTCATCGACATATTAAACACTGGTTTCGAAATCGGTGCGACTTCTCCTTGAATATCCTCTTGAAATTCTCCTTCATTAAGAACAACCGAAGTTTTCCTTCTTTTCGCTTCTGCCATTTTAGCTTCAATTACACTTGCCGCTTCTTTTGTAATTGCCGTTAGTTCAGCCTCCGACTTAAGAGACGACGTATTACCAGCTGTCTCTACTTTCACCTTGACAAGTTTCAACGGACGATGCAAAATGCCTTCCGTATAATCAAGACTCTGTATGCGATCAAATGGTATATAGCGTTTCTTTTTTACAAATAAACCATATTCAATTCGAAGTTCATCATCCTCAAACCAATAGACAAAACGCTTCCACTTAATAACTCCCGTAACTAAAAAAACGATAATGAGTACGCCGAAAATGATGAAAGTAAGGTAATCCAAATACCATTTCCCAGAATCCATATTTTCTTTAAATCCATTCGCAAATAGTAAAATAATTAAAGGGAATATCATATCCTTTAACGTCTTCAGTACCTCTATAATCGCTGTGATCCAGTGTAATTTATAACGAGTATTAGATGTATTAGACATCGTCTTCCGCCACCCTTGCAAGTGCAGATATTCGACTTCGAAGTTCGTCTGCTTCGTCTGTAACAAGCGCTGGAATTGTATGATTTGTAGCCGCTGTCGAAATCGTAATTCCCGCCAAATTGTATTTACGAAGTATTGGTCCTTGAGAAGTATCTACATGCTGAACACGCACCATTGGTATTAACGTCCTTTTAACAATAAAGAGACCATGTTGCAATTCAATTTCAGATTCACGCACTTCATAACGCCAACGCATCCACCTGATCTTCGGAAATAAAAATATAAATAAGTACGCATACAAAACGACTATGATTGCCGGGACTATGTATAACCACCAGTTCCCCTCAAATATGTACGCCAACACACCGATACCAATTGCTAATAACAACACAATTAGCGTTTGCATAATTCCATATAATCTCCAAACACGTAATCCTTTTACAGAGATTTGATTAGCGGGTTGCTCCCTCATTAGAACACCTCTTTTCTTATTATTCTATACGTATTGAACAACTAAACGTTTCAATTCTTTCATATTAACATTTTATATGTATGAAAATGCAGAAAAAAGAATACTTCCCATAAAAAAAAGCCAAGAATGCCGAGGCAGTTCTTGACTTTTTATATTTTAAATTATTCTGGTTTGCGTGAACGACTAGCGCCTCTGCTACCACCAGCACTGCTTCCGCCGCCTTCGCGACCTCGGCGTGATCCGCCACGAGCAGGTGATGATGATGACGATGATCCGCCACCGGTACGACTTCCGCCGCGTCCGCCAGTAGATGGACGACCGCCGCCTGAGCCACGATTACCTTTGTAACCGCCACGACCGCCTCCGCCGCCACCAGATCTTCTTGATGGTAAAGGACGTTCTTCTGAAAGTGAAATTGGAGTATCACTTGGTTCGCGCGTCATGTTTTTAAGAGCTGCCGCAACGATATCCGTAGCGTCATACTTTTTCAACATTTCAGCTGCAAGTTGTGTGTAATCATTTAGTCCGTTTTTATCAACTATTTCAGAAAGTTGCTCAACAGCTAAACGTTGTTGTCCAATAAGTGCCTCATCCGAAGATGGTGGAATAAGAGGTGTCATACGTTTTTTCGTTGTATCTTCAACGATGCGTAAGTATCCTAATTCTCTTGGAGTAACAAAAGTAACTGCTACACCACTTTTTCCTGCACGGCCTGTACGTCCAACACGGTGAACATAGCTTTCTGGGTCTTGAGGAATATCAAAGTTGTAAACGTGTGTAACTCCTGAAATATCCAAACCACGTGCCGCAACATCCGTTGCAACTAGAATGTCAATTTTACCTTCTTTAAATTGACGAAGAACAGACATACGCTTCGCTTGTGTTAAGTCGCCGTGAATTCCCTCAGCTGTATAACCGCGAATTGTAAGTGCATGTGAAACTTCATCCACACGACGTTTTGTCCGACCAAATACAATTGCAAGATCTGGTTGTTGAACATTCAAAATACGTGTTAGAACATCAAACTTCTCACGTTCTTGTGCTTTCACGAAATATTGATCGATATTTTCAACAGTCATAGCTTTAGACTGGATTTTAACAATTTCTGGGTTTTTCATGAATGTTTCTGCAATTTTACGGATTGGACCCGGCATTGTAGCAGAGAACAGAAGTGTTTGACGGCTATCCGGAACACTTGACATAATTGTGTTAATGTCTTCGATGAATCCCATATTCAACATTTCATCAGCTTCATCAAGTACTAGTGTTTGAACACCTTCAAGCTTCAATGTTTTACGCTTAATGTGGTCAAGTAGACGACCTGGAGTACCAACGACAATTTGTGGATTATTGCGTAATGCGCGAATTTGACGACCAATTTCTTGTCCGCCGTAAACCGCTAATACTTTTGCACGTTTGTCATTACCAATTCTATATATTTCTTCTGAAACTTGAATTGCTAACTCACGTGTAGGGGCAATAACAAGTGCTTGTACTGCCGGATTACTTGTATCAATCTTTTCAATGATTGGTATACCAAAAGCTGTTGTTTTACCTGTTCCTGTTTGTGCTTGTCCGATAATATCTTTGCCTTCCATTCCAAACTTAACTGTACCTTCTTGGATTGGTGTAGCTTCTTCAAATCCCATACGGGCTAAAGAACGTTGTATTGATTCACTGATTGGTAGTTCTGAAAACTTAGTCAAAATTTTTCAATCTCCTTTTTCCTCATTTGACAATTGGTTACATTTGCAAATGAAAGCGCGGCAAATTCGAGCCATGAAAGGGAACGTTTCCGATATTTTGCATTCTCTAAAAGTAGAGGTTATGGGTGAAAAGGAAAGCCCGGTTTTTGCCGAGCGGTTCGATCGATGAACAATCGTCCAAATTAGTATAATCAAACCGTTTTATTCAAAAAAAAGTACTCTTCTATTTTTGAAGAGTCCCGTGAAATGTATCCAATGCTTTTAATATTGTAACACGGATATTCGTTCCCTGCAATTATTATGCTTTAGTATTATTAATTTCTCGTTCGTTTACTGTCCATCTATTCCTTTTTTATGAATTCCAAGACCTTTGCAAACCATTCCTCGCTGTCATCGCTATAGCAAATATGGTGTTTTCCATGATCCGATGTGATTAACTCTTTTTCCGATGAACCTAAAACTTTAAAGAGATGGGCAGCTGTAGAAAATGGTACAATACCGTCTTTTGCACCTTGGACAATACAGACCGGCGCTGTAATGAGGCCATAATACGGTTCAACCATCTTAACAATCCGTAAAAACTCAATAGTTGCTTGCGGTGGTGTGTTTGTTAATTTATAAGCATACAAATGGTAAAACGTGTTTGGCGAATAGTTTTTTGTTATAGATTCTTTCAATATTATTCCCATATCACCAAGAAGATTGCGCGGACTTATGTATTTGGCCGCTGCACTTAACAAAACCAACTTGGCGACAGGGTAGCGAAGGGAAAGGTACATCGCAATAAGTCCACCCATCGAAAATCCGACCACAACAACGCGGTCGACTTCCGATTGTAACTTCCTCATTGCGAGTTCTGCTTCCATCATCCATGATTCAGCAGTTGCTCTCCCCAAGCTTAATGTAATGCCATGACCGGGTAATGTCGGCACTGCGATTTCCCAATCTGTTTCTCGTTTCATGAAATTCACAAATGGCTGAACTTCAAAGGGTGCGCCTGTAAAACCGTGAATAAATAACACGCCGGTTCTCATATGTTATCCACATTCCCCATCATTATTCCAAGCATATTTTCAAGCTCCAACCCGCGCGAACCTTTAAGCAATACAATGGATTTTTCATCCGTAAATTTATGGATAACGTCCGTAATTGGCTCGAAATCATCACTCGACCAAACAAGTTTCATTTTTGCGTCGCGTTTTTGCAGTTCATTATATAAAGACTCCATAAGCGGTCCGTATAACAAAACACCTTCAAGATTCATCGCTATCAATTTACCTGCAAATGATTCGTGATATTTTTGTTCGTTTTCCCCAAGTTCAAGCATATCTCCGAGAATTACCCACTTCTTACTTCGCAACTCTGTTTCATTCATGAAGTCTAGTGCTGCACTTAAAGAAGTTGGCGCGGAATTATAGGCATCATTTATGAAAAGAACGCCGCTTTCTGAAAGCAGTGGCTGCATTCGCATATCTGTAAGCGTCGCTTTGCTTAACGCTTTTTGAATATCCTCTACACTCAATCCTATTTGATCTGCCAATAAAATTGCCGCTAATGTATTTTTCACTTGATGTGAACCATATACCGGAATCATAAATTCGTCTTCAAGGATACCTACCGTCGTAAATAAACTTCCATTTTCAACCGATTGAACCGATTGATAAGACAATGCATTTTGATCATCCTTACCGAACGAAAAGAGGTCAATGCCGGTTGTTTGACTAACGAAATCTTTTAAAAGGACTTCATCTCCATCGTAGAACAGCTTTCCTCCCGGGATAAGTCCATCTACAATTTCAAACTTAGCCTTTGCAATTCCTTCACGTGAACCAAGATCTTGTAAATGTGCCTCACCGATGTTCGTAATGACGACATAATGAGGTCTTGCTAGTTTTGATAGAAATGAAATTTCACCGAAGTTACTCATCCCCATTTCGAGGACTGCAAATTCTGTATCTTCGTCTAATGAAAGTATTGTGAGCGGCAATCCAAGTTCATTGTTATAATTGCCGACGGTTTTCCGAACATTATAGTAAGGAGACAGTACACTCGCAATAAGATCTTTTGTCGATGTTTTTCCATTTGAGCCTGTAATTCCAATCACTTTACAATCTAGTAAACCTCTGTAAGTACGAGCTATTTCTTGTAATGCAAATTCAGGATCATCCACAAAAATTAAAGGCAGTTGTTCTGGTGGATTTGGTTCGTCTATCATCCATAGTGATGCGACAGCACCTTTTTCAATCGCTTGTTTTACGTATTTATGACCATTCACTTGTTCTCCACGGAACGGAATGAATAAGTCGCCTTCCTTTACCGTACGGGAATCAATTGAAGCGCCCTGTACGATAATACCGTCCATTTGTTGTCCATTAGCTTGTATCCAAGCCGCGATGTCCGTTAACTTTTGTTTCATTCTAGATCACACTCAATCCATTGTATATTGTATTTGCTGTTTTTCTGCATGTCGTTCCAATGCAAGCTCAATGAGTTCATCAATGAGTTCCGGATACGTAACACCTGTTTTCTGCCATAAAAGCGGGAACATACTCGTTGGTGTAAACCCTGGCATTGTATTCACTTCATTTATTAGTACTTCATCATTTGCGCCTACGAAAAAGTCTGACCTTACAAGTCCTGAACAATCCAACACTTTATAAGCTTTAATAGACATTTCCACCATCTTTTTTCTTACTTCTTCAGGCACTTTTGCCGGAATCACAAGAACTGTATTTCCATCGCTATACTTTGCTTCGTAATCGTAAAACTCAGTCACTGGCTTAATTTCACCTGCAACCGAACATTTCGGATGGTCATTACCCATTACGCCCATTTCAATTTCCCGCGCTGTAATGCCTTGCTCAACGATAATTCTACGGTCAAATTTAAGTGCCAATTCAATAGCTTTGGTTAAACTTTTTTCATCCACGGCTTTGCTAATGCCCACACTTGAACCAAGATTAGCCGGCTTTACGAACATTGGATATTCTAATTCCTTCTCCATTTGTTCAATGAGTTGGGCACTATTCGCATTCCACTCGCTGCGAATGAAATGAACGTACGCCACTTGACTCAGTCCAGCTTGTGCAAATAATTGTTTCATAACTACTTTATCCATTCCTGCCGATGATGCAAGAACTCCGTTTCCAACATAAGGAAGATTCATCACTTCCAAAAGACCCTGAACCGTTCCATCCTCACCATTTGTTCCGTGTAAAAGTGGGAAAACTACATCCAAGGCACCTGAACTTCCATTCAAAAAGTCGTGAATGCTATCTGGTTTATGAGTACCGTCACCTTTAAGACGAAGATCTTCAATATTCTCAATCGGACGTTCAAGTGACTGACCTTTTCTCCACTCCCCGTCGTATGTAATATAGACTGGGATGACTTCAAAACGATCAAAATCAACTGCCTGAGTAACCGCTCTTGCAGTCGATAAAGACACTTCATGTTCTGCTGACTTACCTCCATATATTAAACCCAACCGCTTTTTCATAATTTCCCCTCACTATCCATTATATTTTCAAGTACTTCAGTTTACCACGTGACAACCATTTACATGAATGAATACACGAAAAATAAATACTATGGCGCATATATAATAGCAACTTCTCCATAGGCAAGCACGTCTATGTTACGATATAATAAGTACTTATTGAAGATATCTACATATTAAATAAAAGGTGATTAGACTATTATGAAACTCCCAAATAAACCTGCTGACCGCTTCGATTGGACACTCGCTTTCATTCTATTACTATTTTGCATTATTAGCCTGTTCGCTATTGCATCCGGACAAACTTCTGACCAATACGGTACGAACTTTGTCATTAAACAACTTCGGTGGTATGGCGTAAGTATTTTCATCATTGCATTTACAATGTATTTCGAACCCGATCATTATAAAAAAATGGCTTGGTATTTATACGGTTTCGGTATTTTCCTTCTAGTCTTCCTATACTTCGCTCCAGGTGGAGAAGGTCAAATTGGTGAAATATCAAACAACGTAAAAAGATGGCTTAACTTACCTTATATAGGGAAAATTCAACCATCCGAATTCATTAAGACCTTCTTCATTCTTGGTATGGCAAGATTGGTTAGTAAGCATCACGAAAAATTTGAAATTAAGACGTTAAAAACAGATTTTGTTCTGCTTGGAAAAATTATGCTAGTGCTTATTGTACCGCTTGGTTTTATTGCAGAGCAACCAGATCTCGGAACTTCTATCGTCCTGATTGCAATAACAGCAGCCATCATTCTCGTTGCTGGAATTTCTTGGAGAATCATTCTGCCGTTGTTCTTCAGCGGTGCTGCAGTTGGAGCAACCTTGCTCTGGGCAGCGGTGTATGCACAAGACTTCATGCAAAACAAACTTGGATTTGACCCTTATCAATTTAAACGAATTTATTCTTGGCTGGATCCTTATTCCTATCCATCGAATGAGGGTTTGCATTTAATCACCTCACTTACAGCAATTGGTTCGGGCGGTATGACAGGCAAAGGTTTTCACGGTCGAGAAGTGTATGTACCTGAAAACCATACGGACTTTATTTTCAGCGTAATTGGTGAAGAATATGGCTTCATCGGTTCTAGTATTGTCATCAGCCTGTATTTCATCCTAATTTATCATTTAACGAAAGTCGCACTTGAACTGAAGGATCCCTTTAGTATGTATGTCTGTACTGGTGTCATCGCGATGATTACATTTCACGTATTCGAAAACATCGGAATGACGATTCAACTGCTTCCTATCACAGGTATTCCACTTCCGTTTATAAGTTACGGGGGAAGTTCCCTTATGAGTAATATGCTGGCCATCGGACTCATTTTCAGCATGAAATTCCACCACCGAACGTACATGTTTGGCGAAGACGACAACTAGTCTCAAAAGCGGAAGCACCTGTTCAGCCCCGACAGGCATAAGACAGTTCGCTGAAGTGGCGTACTTCAGACACATCAGAGAAATGGCTTATGACCCGAGGGGCTAGGGGCTGGAACATAAAAAGTCTCGAGCGTAAATGCGCTCGAGACTTTTTATTTATTTTATGATTGTAGATGCGGGTCATGTAAAGGCGGGGCAAGTGCTTTCAGCATTTCTAGACGTGACTTCGTCAATGTAGCCGAAACACCTAACTTCGCCAAGTTAGAGATGATGCTTTTCAAATCCACTTCTTTAGCCATCTTTTACACCTCGACCTTTCCTAAATCTTAAAAGGGAATTTAATAGTTGATAGTAGTTATACTTTTATTGATTGAACATGTAACATTTCTTATACTTTCTACTATACCACCTTTATCACGTTTCAAATCTTACATTTATGTTACAATATCGCCACCACATTTTCTTTTTATACAATTAAGCTGAAACCAACACCTCGTACATACCTCTGCAAGAGCATTCAGTTGCGTTTCAGACACGATGAACGTACTGCTTTCGCAAAGGGTGAAACGGAGAGATAAAGTTGGATGAAGTCGATTTTCCATATAGGGAATCGATTTTTTGGGTAGACGTTGCGAGGTTTTCGGATTACATTGCGAGGTTTATTGGTAGCATTGTGAGGTTTTGCATAAACGTTGCGAGGTTTCGTTGACGTTGCGAAGTTTTCGACTTATGTTGAGAAGTTTATTGAAAACGTTGTGAAGTTTGTCGTAAACGTTGCGAGGTTTTCACAATGCGTACGTCAAACTTTTATATTTTGTAGATTGTGGGTAAGAATAGTATTATGGAAACAGTACCAGTTTTTGAAAGTAGGTGTGATTGTGAAAAAAGTGATACTTCTTCTAATGTCGGTGCAATTTTTTGTATATCTAGGTTTCGGCATTGTTATACCCATTCTTCCAGAAGTCATACTAGAACAAGGTTTTTCAAAAGTTCACGTTGGTGGACTTTTAACTGTATATGCACTTTCTTCGTTTTTCACGGCACCGCTTTGGGGAGTTTTGTCTGATCGGACTGGTAGAAAAAAACTCATTCTCATCGGTCTTATCGGCTTTAGTCTCAGCTTCTTCCTTTTTGCTTTATTCATTGGAAATCTTCCGTTACTTTATGTATCACGGGTCGTTGGAGGCGTCTTTTCAGGTGCACTCTATACTGCGGTAACCGGGTTTGTTGCGGATATGACAGATGAAGAAAATCGCAACAAGTATATGGGGTTACTCGGTATGTCGATTGGTCTCGGCTTTATTTTCGGACCTGCAATCGGAGGCGTTTTAGGAGATTACAATCTTCAACTTCCATACTTGACGTCTGGTGTGTTGACCCTACTCCTTCTTTTATATGCGAGTATTATTTTGAAAGAACCTGAACGCCGTAATGAAGGAAACAAACGTGCCATCATTCCAAAAGGTGCTTCTACATTATGGAAGTACCGGATTCGTTATTTATTTATTTTTTCATTTATGGTGACCTTTCTTCTTGCAGGGCTTGAAGCTACATTCCAACTTTTCCAAATCGATCGAATTGAAATTACGCCTCTTCAGCTTGGTTATTTATTCATGGCGAGTGGTTTTGTCGATGCGGCCATTCAGGGTGGGGTCGTTCGTCGTGTAAAAAACGGAACAGAAACTAAATGGATTATCGGCGCACAGATTGTCACAGCAATCGGACTTCTACTCATTCCGTTTACCACAAGTCTTTTTTGGGCAGGTGTTGCACTTAGTGTTTTCACAGGTGGAAACGCGCTAGCTCGAACCGTCCTCGTTTCATTAACAACAAAAGAGTCCGGTGGAAAATACGGAACGGCTGCTGGGATGGCATACTCCATGGATAATATGGGACGCATTATCGGGCCTTTACTGTTTACATGGATTTTCACGCAAGAAGCTGGCAATATGTATTTCTTATCTGCGATTCTTGCGGTGTTATCGATTGGCTTGATAATTGCGTTTAGGAAATCCACAAAATCTTTGCGAACTGTTGAAATAGATTCTGATTAAGATTTCATAGTTCTATTCACTAAAAAATCCGCATCTCTATATATGAGATGCAGATTTTTCATGCCGAAATACTAGAACCAACTCTATTACTCTGTCGCTATTAAAATAGCGTTCGTTCGTGAATTCACACCAAGTTTTCTATAAACATTTGACAAATAAACACGAACAGTACCTTCTGAAAGACCTAATTGACTCGCAATTTCACTATTCGAAGCACCTTCTGCCAATAATTGAAGGATTTCACGTTCACGCGGGCTAAGTGTATCAATCACTTGATCGGCCTGACTATCAACTACAAATTGTTCGATATAAACAAGAGGTATATAACCCCAATGTTCGTAGGTGCCCTTCCGATGTACTTTCAAGTATTTTTTCAGCAAAGGCTCGAGGCCTACTTCATCAAGAAACGTTCTTTTATAATTATAAAGTTCACCTAGTTTCAATGCTCCGTGCAATGTCGCCAACGCTGCACCTTCGTTTAGTAACCTCATTTGACAAATCGCCTCAAGCATTCCAGCCTCTATAATTGTTAACGTTTGCCTTTCCTGAAGCGCTTTCTCCTTTATTCGCATCGTTATTTTTAACGCTTCTTCTACCTCTCCTTTCGCTAACAATAGCCGTACATACACCAACAGCCAGAGTTCTTGTTCCGACTTCGCTTCAAGGCGATTCAGTCCCGTCGATTTCGAAAGTTCCCATTCAGCCTGAGATATATCACCTTCAAGTAAACAACAATGCGCCTTCATCGCACGCAGCTGATTAGTCCAATGTCTCTCTTTCATAGTTTTCATTGCATAATCCAGAGTCCTATGCGCTTCCACAAATTGTTTTTTCATCGCATAAATACGACTTTTCAAGATGTACATCGGAATATATAAACCTGGATCTTGAAAACGATGACCATACTGAAGTGCAACCTCAAGTTCAATTAACGCTTCATCTATAGAATCATGTTCATATAATGTTTCCGCTTGCACACCATACCCATACCCCGTCATATTTTGTTCTTTAAATTCAGATTTACGAAACAATTCGAGAAAAGGCAGGACTACATCCCTCGGCCAAAGCTTGCCCCTCACTCCTATAGTCGTTCTTAATGTACGGGCTTCAAGCTGATTGTATTGCATTGGGATATGGTCCCACCTTGAACTTACACGCCCTGTAATTAATTGCGTGCTAATAAGCGCTTTCGCTTGTTCAATATCTCCACCGCTTGCGAATATGACAAATGCTTTAGCAGTCGCAAAAATACTAGCCATCCCGCGATACTCATCTTTGTCCATCCAATTTTCTACTTCATCTCTTTGCTCTAACTCATCAATAAGCCGTCTTGCTTCCTCTACTTCATAGATATTGGACAAAGCAATCACATACATGACCAACGTTTCTATATTTACGGCAAAATTATTATCCCGCAGAACTTTTACCCAACGAATGAATGTTGCTGTTTGTCCTAATGTAAAAATCTCAATTAAATAGGTAGTCATCCACTTATCCGCAACATCCCACAACTGTCCTCTAAATGTAAGTTCAATCGCGGAAATAAAATCGCCTTGTTCGATTAAAATCCTAGACACTTCTTCATGAAATGAAGCGATTTGTTTTTGTGAATACCGAAGTCGCATTTCTATTCTCAAAGCATCTTCGAATAAATGATGGTAGCGAAAAACAGGTTCGCTCGAATGTAAGCGAACGATGAATAATCCCTTCCGCTCAAGTTCCAATAATACAGAATAACTATCTGTTCGATTTGTAAGAGCATCACAAATCGCAGGTTCTAACTGTTTCAATATCGAAGTGCGTACAAGAAAATCTTGTACGGCTGGCGAAAGAGATGCTAGTATTTCTTGCAGCAGGAAATCCTTTATGAACGGAAACTTACTATCAAATTGAGCAACACCCCATTTATCCGGTGCAGACATCCCACCTGAGAGACCTACCAACTGAAGACCAGCTGCCCAACCTTCTGTCATTTGCAACACACGTTGAAGTGATTCAGTATCTTCATAACTAAATCTACGCTTCCTATACAAATGTTCCGTTTCTTCGTACGTAAAGCGTAACTGGTCCACACCGATTTCAGTAAGCGATTCTTGAACACGCCACTTTGCCAAAGGGAGTGGTAATTCCGTTCGACTGACCAAAAACAAGTAAATGTTATCCGGTAAATAATCGATAAATCGTGCCATCATTGTATGAATTACGGGGCTTTCTATTAAATGATAGTCATCGAAAACAATAAGAATCTCACGCGGAATCATCGCAATATCGTTCGAGAAAGAATCGATTAACAATTCCAACGGAGACTGTGAATGAAATTGAGGATTCACCAATGAATCTATGTTTTCTGTAACCACGTTCGAGACAGCACGAATAACATATGTCCAAAAACGAAGTGGATCATTGTCATTGGCATCTATGGACAACCAAGCAGCCAAACCATCAAACTCATTCATTGACTGACTTAAAAGCGTTGTCTTACCATAACCTGCCGGCGCTCGAACAATCGTCAATTTCCTAAGATTATGATATTGGAGCGTGTCAACTAAACGCGGTCGTCCTACTACTTCTAATGTAGCGCGAGGTGCAGTTATTTTCGAATGTAACCAAACGATAAGAATCACACTTCTTTCAACATTTATTGTATTTTTTATACAATTCAGGTCTGCTCATTTTTATTAATCTACATTTATTAACAATGATAAGTAAGTATGACTTTTAATTCTCTATATCTTTAGATACCAAAATCGCCTTTGTCCTAGAATTCACACCGAGTTTACTATAAACACTTGATAAGTAAACACGCACTGTTCCTTCAGACAGAACCAACTCTTGTGCAATTTCACTATTCGTAGCACCGTTTGCGAGCAAGTTCAAAACACTTCTTTCACGTGGCGTTAAACTATCCATTGCCGGGTTCTCAACTGAGTCTTTTTGACCTTCAGCAATCAATTGTTCCACATAAGTAATGGATACAGAATCCCATTTCGAACTGAAGGCGATTTTACGCATTATTAAATATTTTTTCAACAGCATAACGATAGTAATTTCATCAAGAAATAGTCTACTATAGCCGTATGGAGCGCCTTCTTTCAACGCACCATGTAATGTGATCATTGCCGCATCTACATTCCCCAAATCTACTTGACACAGTACTTCAAGAATTGTTGCTTCAACGATTGTAAGAACTTGCCTTTCTTTTATAGCACTTTCTTTCACTCTCATCGTCTTCTTTAACGCATCGGTCGCTTGTCCTTTTGCTAATAAAAGGCGGGCAGAAACCAACAACCAAAATTCTTGTTCAGATTCCGCACTTGGATTGTTCAGTCCAGTTGACACAAGAAGTTCCTGCTCTGCCTGCGTTGGATTGCCTTCAAGTAAGTACATGTACGCTTTCATCGTGCGCAATGAATCCAGCCACTGTCTTTCGTTCGTAGTTCCCATTGCATACTCTAAAACTGCATACGCTTCAACAAATTGTTGTTTGGATACATAGACCTTTGCCTTCAAAATATACATCGGTATAAATAATCCAGGATCTTTAAAATGATGACCGAACTGCAATGCAGCTTCCAATTCCACTAATGATTGGTCCAAAGCGTTTCTGTGGAAGGAGGTTTCCGCCGCAACACCGTAAGCAAATCCAGTCATGTTTTTCTCTTTCGTGTCAGGTTCTTGGAAAAACGCGAGCAAAGGAAGTATATCTTCAGGCCACAACAACTTACCCCTCGCTCCTATACTCGTCCTCAAAAGCGTCGGTTCAAGCCAATTATATTGCATCGGAATGTCATCCCACCTCGAGCTCGTCCGCCCTTTATCCATTTGTTCACCGATAATCTTCATGGATTGGTCAACATCTTTACCGCCTGCCAATAATACAAACGCACGCATCGTCTGTAAAATACTTGCCATCCCTCGATAATCTTCTGAATCCATCCATTGTTCTACTTCATGTCGCTGATCCAATTCAATGATGAGTTGACTCGCATCTTCCATTTCATAACTGTTCGCTAATGTAATCAAATATAAAACGAGCGTCTCAACATTTACCAAATAGTCATTAGCTCGCAAGGTTTGCATCCAACGATTGAAGGTTGAATTTTGCCCCCTCGTGATAATTTCTATTAAATCACTCGTGACCCAAGCATCCACTATTTCATATAAATGTCCTTTCAATGCAAGCTCAATCGCCGAATTAAAATCACCTTTCTCACGTAAATGCGTTGCCGCTTCTTTGTATAATAAAGAAACCTCTTCTGGTGAATAACGGTGCTTTAATTCCAATTGCAAGGCATCCGCGAACAGATGATGATATCGAAAAACCGGTTTATTCACATGTAAACGAATGATGAAAAGGCCCTTTTTCTCCAGTGCCAACAATGTCTGATAGCTATCTTCACGATTTGTTAGAGCATCACAAATCGGATATTCCAATTGATCCAATATCGATGTGCGTAAAAGAAAATCCTGTTCTATTGGCGGCAAGGATATTAGAATTTCTTTCAACAGAAATTCTGTTACAAACGGATGTGAACTATTAAATTCAGCATTTTCCCATTCTCCTTTTATAGCCTCCTGTCCCGCTAGTCCAGCCAATTGAAGACCTACAATCCAACCTTCCGTCTTGTCAAACAATCGCTTAAGTAATTCGGGATTCCCACTAGGATTTTCCTGTGTGGAATAATAACGCTCCACCTCATCATATGTGAAACGTAAATGATCAGCGTCAATTTCCGTAACCCATTCTTTAACACGCCATTTCCCCAAAGGAAGGGTGAGATCAGTTCGACTCGTTAAATATACGTAGGCATTTGTAGGTAAGTAATCGATAAATCGAGCCACTGAATGATGGATAACAGGACTTTCTATTAAATGATAGTCATCCATGACCATATGGATATTCCCACGAAACGACTCAATTTCATTCATAAAGGAATCAATGAGCACTTCTAACGGAGACTGCTCAGTGAATAAAGTCATTAGTCGCTTTTCAATTTCTTTCGGCACAATTCCAGAAACTGCACGTATGACGTATTTCCAAAAACGGATTGGATCGTTATCCGTTTCGTCTATCGAAAGCCATACAACTGGTTCTTCAAGTTGACTGATCCATTGAATAAGCATTGTTGACTTTCCGTATCCTGCAGGTGCACGTACAACCGTTAACCTTCTAGGACCGCTATTATGTAGCAACTCCATTAACCTAGTCCGTTCAACTGCTTGCAGTCTAGCTTGCGGCACCGTCGTTTTCATATCTAACCAAACCAAATTGATTTCCCCCCCTTTCGAACTTCCCTCTGTATTCATGACTTATTGGGTACTTTTGTTCACTAGATTTATATTTTGAAATTAGCTCAATCTGCTTTTCTATAATAAATTCAGTTACTCGTAAATGGCCTCAATCGCACCTTAACAATCTCCAATTAAATTAAATTATATTTACAGGCACTAGATGGCCAGGTTTTACACTATTCGCTGATTTCAGTCTTTAATTATCAATAACTATATTCTATCACTTCTATGTAATGAGTATTATAGTTTTTTTATTAAATTGAGTAAAATGTCTTATAAAATTTATTGATTTTCGATACTTCTTTTATCCATTCCACGAAATACTCAGAATCAAGAACCAGGATCATTCGGCTGGAAAGACATTCCTATGCAAAAGGACAGGCTTCGTCGGATTCAGGGGACATCCTGCCCGATTGCGAGGACATCGAGACCGATCGAGAGTGACATCCTATGCAAAAGGGAGGACATCGCCGGATTCAGGGGACATCCCGCGCGATTGAGAGGACATCGAGACCGATTGAGAGGACATCCTATGCAAAAGGGAGGACATCGCCGGATTCAGGGGACATCGAGACCAATTGAGAGGACATCCTATGCAATAGGGCGGACATCGTCGGATTCAGGGGACATCCCCCCGCGCGATTGCGAGGACATCTTATGCAAAAGGGAGGACATCAGCGGATTCAGGGGACATCCTGGGCGATTGCGAGGACATCGGGACCGATTGAGAGGACATCCTATGCAATTGGGAGGACATCAGCGGATTCAGGGGACATCCCGCGCGATTGCGAGGAGATCGAGACCGATTGAGGGGACATTCTACGCAATAGGGCGGACATCCCGCGCGATTCAGGGGACATCGCACTAAAAAAGGTTATCTCAATGAATCGAAAAGTCGATACATGAAATAACCATAGTTTTTTATGTTTCCTTCTGGTCTAGTTTCGCAAAGGGCTATTGGTTAAGGACAGTATTTTCAATGCCTGGTCCATATCAACATCTACTTCCAAATGTTCTGGCGTCCACGGAATATGTAGATGCGGTTCGATTCCAACTCCTGTCATTCCCTGTCCTTTATCGATTCGAGACAGTCTGGATGTTGGATACGCAAATTCAAATCCTTCATCCCATATCTTGCTCGTTAAATTCGCATAATCATTTAATCCCATTGTCGCTCGGCCAATTACAGTTACTTTCCTAGATTTCTTACAGTATTCAACGAAAGAATCACCTGAACTGCCACATTTAACATCCGCTAGCACAACAACAGACTTTGGAAGTTCTTTTCCCTTTATAAATGTGTCAGGCATAATATCACTGAAATCGAATTCTACAAAGCCCTTTCCTTTGTTCCTCTTCCATTCTCGCTGGAAAACTCCCAGAAAACGCTTGGCTTCTTCATCTGTTGTTGATTCAAGTTGATCAACCAACTCACTTTGGATTCTTTTTTCATTTGCAACAGTGCAGTTAAAGTATTGCTTCTCATCTTTATCCGAAAGTTCGACGCCCTCAATAGTCATTAGATAGGGCAGCAAAGGAAAATAACTTGAGTCACTTCCCCCGTAATTGATACGCACATCAATTACCCACTTCTCTGCCGAATCAAGGACTGCTTGATTTTCCGTTATCATCTTCATAATGGCATCAGGTTTTGCAAAATCCGTCATCGTAATGAGCACCGTATTCTCGGGTAGTTGCTGGACTGAATAAGTGGGCGAGTAAGGAATTTTATCGTAGTAAGCAAATGAAATCTCACTTCGAATTCCTTCGCTATTCTCTACATCCCCCTTTTCATAGATAGACAGGATTGATGTCCAATCTTCGCGTTCGGGATGATTTTCATTTAATAATCGATGATGTTTTCCTCTTAATTCAGCTATGCTATGCCCTCCAAGTGATACGAAATACATACCGGGCTTTAGCCTCTTTTCCGAATCAACATCCGTAACATAAAGACGGTCTTCAAAACGACGGACCCGAAATCCTCGGACTTTTTCCTTTTCAGCCTGTGAATCAGCTATCTTAAAGAAAATATGTTGGTCATTGAAATCCAATAAGTAGTCCTCGACAATTTCCTTAAACACTTCTTTTGAAAGTTGTTTTTCATCCCGTATCTTCTGAAGGAAGTATTCTGGATTGTCGCAACCTTTCTTATCTTCCCAACCCGCATAATCATGGTTCATAATGTAGACGATGTCTTCAAAAACTTTTTCCATTACTACACCTCCGTTACTATTGTTCAGATACCGCTTTCGCTTTCCCAAGCTCTGGATGCGCCTTCCGTACGACGGATGGTCTCGCCAACACGAGGACGACACCTATTAGCAATAAACCGGAAATGATTAGGATCCACTCTGCTGGGAATAGGTCATACAGGAATCCAAAGAGCACAATACCTAAGGGCATAAGTGCCATCGCCATCGTTTCCATAATTGAAAATACGCGTCCTTTGTAATCGTCATCGATTATCTTTTGCATCATGACCATGATTGGCGTATTGACGATAATCATCGTTGCGCCGAAACTGAACATAACCGCCAGATAAAAACCGAACATTACGCCGTACTCCATCTGCACCATTAACGGTAGTCCGATACTTCCCATTAGTACACCGAATACGAGAATTCCTCGCTTTGATACGAGAAAGGGATACTTTACTTCTTTTCGTACCGATAAATAAAACGATAGCAGTAACATTCCGACTGCAAATGCACCTTCAGTCAAACCAAAATGGTGTGAAGGCATTTTCAACTTTTCAATCAGGATGAATGAATACCCGACTTGAAATGCACCAAATAGGAAATTAATGAGCAAAGAAACCCAAAGGAGCGCCATAATAATCGGCTGTAGCTTCAGATAGGCAAAACCCGCTTTCATGCTATGCCACATCGATTCCCTTGCTTCCCCTTCCACTACTTTTTTTCGTTTTGCGAACAACTTGAAATTCATCGTCGATTCAAGAATCACCGCAATAATCGAAGCAATCATGTACATGATTAGGAATACAGGCATAGAAACAGTGCCATACAAAAGTCCTCCGACAGCTGGACCACCAATTGCTGCAACTGAAATGGACATTTGATTCATTGACATCGCTTTTTGTATTCTTTTTTCATCAATCAATCCTGTAATCGAGGAACTGAATGCAACGCCTGAAAAGGTCGAGGTGATCGATAACACTACGGTTGTCGTATAAATCGCGATTAGTGAGATTCCGGAAGTTAAACTAACTGTTAGAAGACCTGCAATTGCAAATGTCGAAGCAACTTGTGCCGTAATGACAATGGTCTTCCTTGAATAGTTATCCGCAACATAACCTGCAAATGGCGCCACAAGCGCTCTTGGTAATATGCTGCAAAGAAGATTTGTTGCAAAACTTGTCGCAGATCCGGTTTGTTGTAAAATATAAAAACTGATGGCAAATACATATACTTGCGCGCCAAATGAAGAGATGAGCTTACTCGTCACGAACGTCCACAAATTATAAGTCGCCCTTTTCAGCTTCAAAACATCTTCCATAAAACCACTTCCCCCTCAAAAGTTTAATTATATTAAACTAAAGATAACATGCTTTATGCTTCCATTGCAAGCCGAAGTTTAATATAATTAAACCAGATGCGGAAAATGGGGGTGTATCCTATCGAAACGTTAGGTGAACGAATACGCAAATTAAGAAAACAACAAAAACTAACATTAGAAACACTTGCTGGTAATGCGTTAACGAAAGGCATGCTCAGCCTAATTGAAAACAATAAAGCAAATCCTTCAATGGAAAGCCTGAACTATATAGCGAAGCGACTCGGTGTTGAAGTATCGGAACTACTCGAAGAAGTGAGCACACAGGAATTGCGAAAGATTTTGGAAAGCGCAGAATTACTTTCTAACACAGAACATAATCAAGTGACAGATGAATACGTCCAACTTATTACTTTGGTCGAACCTTTTGTTCCAAAACTAACCCAAGGATATGAATCCGCGCGCTTACTGGAAATGTATAGCAAATGCCTCTATATCGAAAAAAGAGATGGGTGGGAGACTTTTTCTAATCGAGCTGCACAACTCTATGATCAGATGAACATTCTACCTAGGCGTGCCAAAATTGGAATATTTCGCGCATCAGTCAAGTTCGTTGAACACGACTACGCCGAGGCACTCAAAATCATGCTACAGGAACGCCTGGAAATCGAAAGAAATCACGCATTTATTGATCCAATGACAAGAATCGACCTCGACTATCATGAAGCCGTTCTTTATTACGCTGTAGGGGATGCAGAATCGGCAATACGAGTCATGGATAATGCCATTGAATTTTCCAAGAAGCAGGGAGTGTTTTATAATATCGATAGCTTATATCGACTGGCTGCAACACATGCTATTACAACACTTGACTTGGAGAAGGCAAAGTTTTATTCAAAAAAACTTGAACTCTACGGCGAGTTTGCTGAAGATGAAGAAGCTATCTATTTCACTCGGCTTTTGGAAGTGCATTATTTAAATGCACATAAGCAATCTTATCGAGAAGCACTACGTCTCGCACGCTTAAATAACGAGGATTATAAAAAATCCAAAGTGTATAGTCCTTACTTTGATCTTGAAATAGGAAAATCTCTTTTTGGTTTAAATCAATATAAAGAATCACTCGAATCCCTTGAAAAAGTGGAGATTGCAGATTATATCCATCACCCAATCGACCTCTCCCAACTATATGAAAGAGACGCCTATATCGCACGTTGCCATTTGAAATTAGGAAGCAATGAAGATGCACTATATTATGCAAAAAAAGCATTCGATAATATTTCATCGATGCCTCATTCACCACATAAAGATTTTATTACTACAACATATGAATTCATTACCAAATAAAAAATCAGCAAAAGACGATGACGTCTCTTGCTGATTTTTTATTTATGATTATCGATTAGACTTCAACTGTTTGTTTTTCAATCGTGCCGTTGTACATTTCGGTATCCAGTTCCCCTGTCAGGCGAGCTGTTGTCACACCTGCCGTCATTGCCCCACTAACGTTTACTGCGGTACGACCCATATCAATTAACGGTTCAACTGAAATAAGAAGTCCAGCGAGTGCGACCGGAAGATTCAAAGCTGAAAGAACAAGAATTGCAGCGAACGTCGCCCCCCCACCAACTCCAGCAACTCCAAATGAACTGATTGCAACAATCACTATTAACGTAAGGAGAAATGTTGGTTCAAGTGGATTTTGACCAACTGTTGGCGCAATCATCACCGCCAGCATTGCCGGATAGATTCCCGCACAACCATTTTGACCAATCGTTAATCCAAATGATCCCGCGAAATTTGCAATGCCCTCCGGAACACCTAAACGGTTCGTCTGTGCGTCAATGTTCAACGGAAGCGTTCCTGCACTTGAACGCGATGAGAAAGCAAATAGAAGCGCTTCTCCCGCTTTTTTCACATACGTAATTGGGTTCAAACCTGAAAGTGTGATGATGATTAAGTGAATTCCGAACATCACAGCGAGCGCAACATAAGAAGCAAGAACGAACTTCCCTAAATTATAAATTGCCCCAAAGTCGGATGTCGCGACCGTCTGTGCAATGATCGCCAAAATTCCATAAGGCGTTAAACGTAAAACAATTCGCACAATCCCCATTATTAGCGAATAAATTGCGTCGATTCCCTTTTTCACAGTTGCTGCATTTTCGGGTTCCTTACGTGTAATCGCAAGATATGCGAAACCAAGAAATGCCGCAAAAATAACAACTCCGATTGTTGAAGTTGGACGCGCTCCTGTAAAATCTAAAAACGGATTCGCTGGAAGAAGGTCGATCAGTTGCTCGGGAAGAGCTTTATCTGCAACCCCCACTGAACGTTCTTCAATGGATATCCCCCGTGATAATTCGGCTTCGCCTTGTACGATATCTGATGCATTAAGTCCAAAAAGGAGCGAGGCAGCTATCCCAACAATTGCAGCAATTGCCGTTGTTCCAACAAGCATGCCTAAAATGATTCCAGCCATTTTTCCAAAGTTCTTACCAATTGTCACTTTTGTAAATGCCGCAAGAATTGAAATGAATACAAGTGGCATAACAATCATCTGAAGAAGTTTAACGTAACCAACACCAATCAAATTAAACCAAGGCATTGACTCTTTTAACACAGCAGATTCTGTTCCGTAAGCATAATGTAAAATAAGACCATAAATAATTCCAAGCCCCAGACCCGTAAATACCCGTTTCGAAAACGCGACTTTTTTTCGGTGCAGCAAAAATAGAACACTAATAAGTAGAAGCAATCCTGCGATATTTAATAAGACCAATGGTGAACTCACACTCTTTTCCTCCTCTGAGCATATATATAAACACATTCTTTATTTTATACCCTCAATCCCTATCGGTCAAGTAGGTATTAAAGTTAAGAATAAGTGAAAACACCATTATCCCCTTAGTAATAAGGTATACTAGCGTATAGATGATTATTATAGGAGGCGACCATGACAACTTTAATCAGTTTCACTATTACAGGCATTTTAATTTTAAATATATTCCTTGCAATTGCACTAATTTTTCTTGAACGACGGGATGCTACATCTACTTGGTCATGGCTTCTCGTCTTATTCTTCATCCCCGTATTTGGTTTTATTATTTACCTTCTATTTGGGCGACGTTTAAGACAAAAGCATTTGTTTAGGTGGGAAGGCCGGAGCCGGATAGGGATCAATCAGCTCATCGATTACCAGATTGAGGCGATTGAGAACGATACGTTGGATTTCCAACTGGACGATACGGAACACTATAAAGATATGATTTATCTTCATTTAAGGAATAACCATGCTGTTTTAACGCAGGACAATGACGTTCAAATCTTTAATGACGGAAAGGCCAAATTTGACGCACTCATTGACGATTTAGAATCAGCAAAGGATCATATACATTTCCAATACTATATTATTAGGCTGGACACACTTGGTAATCGCATTTTAGACGTTCTTATTCGAAAAGCAAAAGCAGGTGTAAAAGTCCGTGTTTTATTCGACGATATTGGTTCTAGAACTCTTTACAAACGTCATTTCAAAGAACTTATCGAACACGGGGGTGAAGTGGAATCGTTTTTCCCATCCATTTTACCGCTTATTAATACCCGATTGAATTATAGAAATCACCGAAAAATCGTTGTGATTGATGGTCGAATTGGTTACATCGGCGGTTTTAATGTTGGCGACGAATATTTAGGACACAATAAAAAATTTGGTTATTGGCGTGATACACACTTAAGAATAGAAGGAAGTGCACTGCATCCGTTACAGACACGATTCATCCTCGATTGGAACCAAGCATCTGTAGATCATGATATTGAGTATGCGGATCGTTATTTTCCGGTTATCCCTAGAAAAGGGGAAGTCGGTATGCAGATTGTTTCAAGCGGTCCTGATTCAGAATGGGAACAAATTAAGGACGGCTATTTAAAGATGATTTTTATTGCAAGAAAATATATTTACATTCAGACTCCATACTTTATCCCAGACGTTAGTTTTTTGGACGCACTTCGAATCGCTTGCCTATCCGGTGTCGATGTACGAATAATGATTCCAAACAAGCCTGACCACATGTTTGTTTACTGGGCCACGTATTCCAATATTGGTTACTTACTAAAAGCAGGAGCTAAAGTTTACATTTACGAGAATGGTTTTCTTCATACAAAGCAAATTGTTGTCGATGATGAATTATCGACAGTTGGAACTGCAAATATTGATGTTAGAAGTTTCAAGTTGAATTTTGAAATCAACGCCTTCATATATGACCGAGAAAAGTCACACGAGTTAGCAGAGCTTTTCGAGCAAGATATGCGCCTTTCTTCGGAATTAACACTTGAAATGTATAATGAGCGTTCACGTATGATTAAAATAAAGGAATCGATTTCTCGCCTTGTTTCACCAATTCTATAAATGAAAAAGAAAAGGAACGTCTCAGCACTAGAGACATTCCTTTTCTTTTATTTAGTCAACTTTCTAAGTACTCTTCAAGTGTACCTTTTTCGGCATATATTTCACTTGCAATACTTTCCCCTACATAGCGAAAATGCCAGGATTCATACATATATCCTGTAATGTCCTCTTTACCCAAAGGATAACGCATAATGAAACCATATCTGTGCGCATTTTCCGCAAGCCATTTACCGGCTGCTGACTCCCCAAACTCTGCTGTTAACCAAAGCTTTTCTTGATTCACTTCCCCAATATCAAATGCAAGACCTGTCTGATGTTCTGAGTAACCCGGCCGTGCGCTATACCGATCTGCTTTTTCAGGACCTTCTTTATCGACATATCGGTTATAAAGACCGGTTTGGTATTCAAAAGACCGATACGTACTAAATGCCGATAATTTATATCCCGACAGCGCTGCTTCTGCTGCCATTTTATCAAACATTTCACGTGCTTCTTTACTTTCACCTGGGGCAAATGTTGCCGGAAGTGGATATTTTTTATTGGCAATTAAAATGTTTTTTATATACGTTGGTTGTAAGGGCAATTCCTGTCCTTCGATATAACCTCCGCCATCCACAACAGGTGCAGGCTTAGAATCTTCCCCATTCTCATCAGAGATACTTGGTTCTTCTACGGGTAGGTCTTCATCTAAATCTCCAGCATTATCATCGTCGACTAAAGGGATTTCCACTTCCGGTTCCGGTTCGACTGCCTTATTTTCAATAAGACCTAACTGTATACCGATGTCACCAAAACTTTTTTCAATATCCCAATCGTTTATCGCTACCCAAACAACAAGACCCGTCATTAGTAAAGCCGTTATAAAAAGGACTATTGTTAGTTTTTTACTACTTTTCTTTTTAGTTGATCGGAATTTATGTTTGTTTTTTCGTTTTCTCTTCAAATTGTTTCATTCCTTTTCACAAATGGTCTATTTAAGTAACCATCTTTTAGTCTATCATCATTTTTCTTTACAGTCTTGCTGTGCTATCATTTAATTTTATAATACTATTCTATGATTGCGGGGATGCAAAAGATGAATAACCAACGATGGCTATCCGTTAGCTTTCTCGCCTTTTTCTTTACATGGGGAATCTTTCTCCCTTACTGGACAGGCTGGTTAACAATTGAAAAAGGATTATCTGTAACACAGGCAAGCATAGTTATGGGTGCCGGAATGATTATAAGGTCATTTTCCACATTTCTTCTTTTTCCTTTTCTTACAAAACGTATGTCACTAATTCGCATCATGAAGTGGTTGTCCTTTATTTCACTTGGGCTTACGATATTCTATATTCCCAGTTCATCATTCATTGCCCTACTATTACTAACAATGCTGTTCAGTACTTTTTATCCCATCATTCTTCCTACAGTAGAAAGCGGCGCTTCCATTCTTATGCAAACTGATCGTATCCATTATGGGCGTAGTCGTTCTTTTGGATCCATAGGATATACTGTGGCTCTTCTTACTGTCGGTGCTGCAACCGCTCTCTGGGATGAACGAGCCATTCTCTATCTAATGATTTTAGGTTTGATGGCCACAACGTTGTTCTCAACAAGACCATCACCAGATTCATTGAATAAAGAACCTTTAAAAATTAAAACACCAAAACGAGGAGCAGAATTCAAAGAACTTTTTTCAAAAAAACCGTTTGTGGTAGTCATGATTCTAGCTATTTTACTTCAAGGAGCACATGCTTCATATTATAATTATGGGTACATCTTTTTAGATGATCTAGATGTGAATAGCTTCTACATAGGAATCATTTTAAATGTTGCGGTTTTGCTTGAAATTGTGTTTTTCACGCAAGCTGATCGTTTCTTAGTAAATGTTAAAGTTTCCACAATGTTTTTAATTGCTGGAATCGGTTCAACAGTCCGTTGGATACTTATCTTTTTGTTTCCTTTTACATCTGTTTTCATTGCAAGTCAGTTATTACACGCTGTATCGTTCGGTGTAGCCCACTTCGCATTCATACGATTCATTTCCGATAAGTTGCCTAGCAATCTCATACCGGCTGCACAAGGGATGTACGCAGCCTTTGCAATGAGCCTAAGCATTGCTGTATTAACATTTGTCGGCGGTAGATTGTATGATATTTCACCACAATTGGCGTTTCTCGGTATGATTTCTTGCACCATCCCAGCAATCATTATTGTACTCATGACTCGGAAACGTTTTTCGTATTAGATAAAAAGGACACTAAAGAAAACCCAGAAAAATTAAATTCTCATTAAAATTATCATCAAAAAAACTAGAGATTTCTCTCTAGTTTTTTTGATAATTATTTTATTTCGTTTTCGGACCTTTTTTATCAGTCTTTTTTTGAAGATCCGGAGTAGATTTTGACTCTTTTATGTCTTTTGTTTCTATTACTTCTTTTGAATCTATTACTTCAGCACCTTCAACTACAGGTTCTGGCTCTTTGTAATACAGCTTTCTTCCAAGATATGTCTGGATGATTAGTAAGAATCCACCAACCGCCCAATAAAGAGGTAAAGCTGCCATTGCTTTAAACGAGATAAACATAATCATAATTGGAGATAAGTAGATGAACATTTTCATCTGCTTCTTTTGCTGTTCCGGCATTGTCCATAAAGATACACGTGCCTGGACAAAATAGACAGCACCCGCTATTAGCATCATGATCATATCGGGTTCGCCAAGTTTAAACCACAGAAACTGATAATCTTTTACAGCATCTGGTGAATAAAGGATTGCAAAATACAAACCCATAATAATCGGCATTTGAATAATGAGTGGTAGACATCCCATATTGACAGGATTGACTCCGTGCTTCTTATAAAGCCCCATCATTTCTTGTTGAAGTCTCATTTGCTCTTCTTTTTCGCCTGATTCCTTAGCTTCTTTAACTCGCTTTTGAATGTCTTCCATTTCTGGACGAAGAGCATCCATTTTGATTTTCATCGTTTGTTGTGACTTATAATTTTTCAGCATAAACGGCATTAGAAGCAACCGTATTAAGACTGTAATAATTATTATGGAAAGTCCGTAACTTCCGTTAAATTGATCACTAAAATACTTCAGTAACCACTCCATCGGACTCACGAAGAAATCGTAAAACTTACCTTCTTTATTCTGAACACCAGCACAACCACTTAAAAATATAGTCATTGTCATTAACAGTGTTACTAAGCCAATTCTCTTCTTCAATTATATTCACCTTCACCCATTCAAACTACTGAAAAGTATACATCAAACAGGTATGACTTTACAATCATTGTCTGTCGAAGAATCACATTTCTTCTCCTGGCAACAAAAAGCGGAAGTATTCTACCGACAGATTACTACGAAACTTTTTAGGCGTTTCTCCTGAATACTTCTTAAATGTACGAGTGAAATAGCTTTGATTACAAAAGTGGAATTGGTCTGATACTTCGGAAATCTTTTTCTCAGTAAATCGTAAATAATACTGTGATTCTTCTACCTTTCTTATACTTATGTATTCTACAAGTGTTATTTTAGTATGCTCACGAAATACACGTGAGAGATGACTTGTACTTATGTTTAAATGCTTTGCGATACCCTCAACTGTTAACAAGGATTCCACTTCCGAGTTGACATATTGAATCACTTTATTGACTATGTGATGTTTCACCTGTGGGCTCTTTTTTTCAGTGAGAATGTACATATAATACTCAATTAGTTCGTCAGCAAATTCCATAACAATATTTGGTTTAAGTCTTTTTTCAATTAGTACAATACACGTACTGTTAAAATCGAAAGCTTCACTAGGTGTTAGTATCGTTTTGCCTAAACGTCTTGCTACAATCGATGAAAGTGCTATGCAGTAATATTTTATATGTGAAAATACTTCTACCTTGGGGTATTCCATCAAATTAGCAACTTGCGTTCGCAAATGCTTTTGCGCTTCTGACTTTTCCAGTTTAAATAAATGTTCCAGCAATCTTTCTTCCGTTGTAAAAAAGCTTTCTTTATTTAAAATGTTTATTCGACGTTCATTTAGACTTTTTAATTCATTTGTTGAAATAGATTTCTCTGTAACTTCATTTTTCTCCATGAATATGACCCCTGTTCAACGTAAACGTATATTTGGAATTGAATTTTCAATACCAATCACTATACCCAATAATCACTACTTTATAAACCCGTAATAAAATAAGATGCCCTTTACAAAGGCATCTTATTTACTTTATTCATATTTTATGAATCTTGACTGTCGTTTTATTTTGGTAATTCTTCTGTTTCTATTTTAGTGTAAAGACCATCTATTTTTTCTGTATGTTCATCTTCTACTTCTTGATTATAATAGTGAACACTCGTCTGAGCACCTTCACTTACCATATTATTATCGCTTGAATCATATGGATCTGGATGTCCAGTATTCGTTTCAGATGAACGATTTAATTGTTGTGACTTAATAAACGAATCCACTTTTGTTTTCATATTACCAAAAGCAACCTGCGCCTTATCACGATTCTCTTTTTTACTAAAATACGCATATGCACCAGCAGCCAACGTTGCAACTAAGATACTATTATTCTTTTTACGAGCCATGAAAAATTACCTCCTGATTTTTTAAATTGCTTTCGTGTTGTCTAAGTATACCCCATCAAGGTCATTTAGAAACTTCTTAGCTTCAACCAGTATTTTAAACAAACTCTCTTCTATCATTCCCCCTAGAACTTGGTAGTAGTTTTCACTTGATTTATTTGTTATGATGACAAAAAGAAACGTTGGGGTGACGGGATAATGATTCGACGAATGACATCCAATGATATCCGCCACATACAGCATATCTTACACAATACATGGAGTGAGACGTATCGTGGCGTTATTCCTGAAAACATACAGACCGCATTTATTGACCGAGCTTATTCGGATGCCATGATGCTCATGCGTATGGAAAAAACAATCGTTCTAGTTGCTGAGTGTGAAGGTGTACCTATCGGCTTTGCAAATTTCACTAAAAAGGATACAGACGGTGACTCTGAACTTACCGCAATGTATGTCTTGCCGACTTACCAAAAAGAAGGCTATGGACAGAAGCTTTTCGAGTGCACTCTCTCACTTTTACCAGATGTAGAGCAACTCTTCGTTTACGTCGATGGACAAAATCACATTGGGCGATCTTTTTATGAGAAACAAGGTTTTGAACTGCTTGATCTATTCGATGAATTATTCGAAGGTCATCCAGTAACGACTGCCCAGTATGTTCTTAAACTAACTAATAATGCGCTTTCCTATTAAGTAATATAAAAAATGCTTTCCCAGCCTAACCCATTCAGTTCACTAGTACAAAAATGCAATTAAATAACCAAAACGAAGATCCCAAATTCGCATATGAATTTGGGATCTTCGTTTTTTCTTTTCAACTATATATTAGTTAAAGTCGTATTAATTGTTTCACATATAAATAAAAGCGACCTAATTAATTAGGCCCCTTCAAATTTCTTATGCCACAATCGCGCCCGATTACGATATATACCTAAAAGGGTTAATTCAAAACATTATTTGCCTGATAACTTTGGTGTCCTCCACACTGGTATAAAAAACTTGATATTTATGATACTCAAAATCACAATAGCAAAAAGTAAAGTAATCAATGTATTTATACTTTTTTCAAAAGGTAACATCTCATAAAAAAAGAAAGAAAAAACAAATAACAAGTCAAACCATATAATGTTTTTCGGTCCAAAT
>NZ_JBHUGI010000014.1:0-81815 GCF_042681925.1 Sporosarcina siberiensis | reverse complement strand
TAAGAAACCGATCAATGTCAAAACGCGTCCAAAGACAGCTGCCATTTGCATTTTTATATTTTTTTGATTTCGTTCAATCCGAGTTTCTATGTCTTTTTGTTCCTCTACATATTGCTCAGGAGAAACTAATTCTTTAATATCACTATCAAATAAGTCAGCCAACTTTATTAGATTATCTGTTGATGGTTCTGATTGACTTGTTTCCCATTTTGATACTGCCTGCCGACTTACTCCTAACTGTTCAGCTACATATTCTTGCGATATCTTAAGAGATTTTCTTTTACTACTAATATTAGAACCTAACGACATAATGCAACACTCCTTTTCCAATATGATTACTGTAATCGTATTGGTTTTATAGGTTGCACACCACCAACCATACAGCAACTATTGGTTGCAACTGCTTGATTTAACACATTTATTCAATTAAATTGGCCCGTTTACGTGATATGGACGCAATCATTTGTACTACAATCGCGCCCGATAGTCACTTATCAAGAACCTCTCTTAATTGATTAGTTAGCGAGAGAAATTCCTCTTTTGAAACATCAATCTCTGGTTCAATCCAAGAAAATCCATCTTCTTTAAAACGAGGTATAATGTGCATATGGTAATGTTCAACATCCTTAAATACTCCATTGTTTTGCATTACAGTAATTCCATCAGTGTTTAATGACTTTTCTAGTATTTTAGATATTAGTTGTGCTGCATACATTACTTCAGCAAGACTGTTCTGATCAACTTCAGTAAATTCTTGATAATGCTTTTTTGGAACAACTAATATGTGCCCTTTGTTGATAGGGTATTTGTCCAAAAAGCAACAAACGTAATCATTCTCATAAATGATATACGCATCCTCGACTTTTGAAATTACTTTACAAAATATACAAGTATCCATAATACACCTCTTTCATCGCTTTCGTTTCCTCAATCTAGCCCGATTGTAATACGGTCCTTATTCATTTAACGCGCCCGATTCTTTATTAAACCAAAGCATCTTGAGAAACAAAAGTTAATATTATAAAGTTTTATTAAATATCATTAATATAATCAGCAAAATAGAAAATCCCTACCTTTTTTACAGCATAAGTATCCAAATAAGCTTGTGTTTCTTTTTCTATCGGGGGTTCTGTAAATACATATCCGCTACTATTTTGTTCATTTAATTTTATATTTTGGTACTGATAATCTGTAATCTCAGATGTAAGAGCCACCTTTGGATACCCTAGAAAAAACACGTGCGTTTTTATAGCCATTTTGGGTGTTGAATGCAATAAATAAGATAAAATGACAATCGTTATAATCGTGAAAACTAGTATATTTATCTTTTTCAATATTCATCCCTCCACTATCCATAAGATGTAAATATCTAAATGCTCTGTATAGATATCATGTTAAATGTACCGATTATACCGTAATTCTTATGCATTAATCGCGCCCTTTTGTAGAGTATTGATACACACAATGATAAAACCTTTTTATATTGCTGGAACTAATATAGTCATATTCGAACCATCTAATGTACTTTGAAATGCATAAACAGGTTGAAAGTATCCCTTGGAATCTAAATAGTAGCTTACTCGTACTTTATGAACTTGTAAGGTATCAATTCTATTGTTTTCGGAAAGGATCTGAAAATTCCCTTCCAAGATTTCTGCAAATGCTTCTTGTTCACTCTTTATTTGAATATCCTTTATCTTGTCGTAGGTAATTAACTGATTCTCAATCTGCTTCACTGTATGATCATTATAATATGTTGCCGTTAAAGAACCGTCTATTAGCTGATTTCCACTAACTTTTTTATCTATTATCCACTCATACGAACCAGTATCGACTCTTTGAAAATAGAAGTCCTTTTGTATATCTACACCAAATTTCAATAAAGATTCCTTTAAGGATTCTTCATCTGTGTCTTTAGGCACTATTTCCTCATCGTGGCTTGAAAAATCTGTAAAACTATAACCTCCATCTAAGAATTGGAACCATAAATCATATGATTTCTCTCCACTACTCCGATATATACCTTGATCTGGATAAGATATATCTTCTATATCTGCTGCATCCACATCCATCCTTTTATAAAATGTTTCAGCAAATGCATCTGCCTCAGCTTTTGTATAACTTGGCGCCTTATAAATTGGAATAGTTGCTTTCTTAACATTGAACTCAACATCAGAAGTAAGAATAACTTCCTTCATATTTACTTTATTGGTTGCCACAATGGAGAGGTTACCAAATTCCTTCAAATGATAATATGTAAACACACTTGTAGATAAGATAACCACTAGTAGCAATGGCGAGAAATAGAATAATGATTGTTTTATTCCTTTCTCTTTTATGTTGATAAAACCCATAGTGATGCCATATCCAATGATTGCCCCTAATAAATTATTGAATAAATCGTCAACTACAAAATTACCGTATCCCGTTATTAATTGAACGCTTTCAATGGAAAGTGTACATAAGGCCGCTACTCCAATTGTCCATATCGCTTTTCGAAAACGTGGTTGTAATAATGGGAAAAGAATACCGAAAGGAACGAACATAAATATATTTAAATATATGAATTGCCAATGTCTAACACTAAAACTATTCCAAGATTCACGGTATGATGAAAATAAGGAAAAGTCCATTCCAGCATTATAGGTAGATCCCCTGTTTAAAAAAGTCACACCAATAACCATTATCACATAGCCGCTAAACATCACTAGCAAAAGTAGCCTCTTCTTTGAAAACCTTTTCTTCCCTTTTAAAATGGTTTTATAAAAAATGAAATATATTAGGATCAATATAATCCCTAAAGTAATTACAGCTAATAATGCTAAAGAAAAATATTCTCTAACTATACCTACGATTTCTTCTATTTTCATTTTTTTCTCCTTCATACGAATTCAAAAACAATATAATCCTTACCGCTTCTTTGCACGGTACAGAATATTTCTCTGTTTCTAACCCATAACTGTGAATGATTTTTTAAATTGGCCCGTTTACGCGATCTGGACGCAATCACTTTTTAAGCAATCGCACCCGTTAGTTCAACAAACTAAATGAAGCGATAGTTACGTGAAAGTTGCGTGATAACCAAAATAATCGTTAATCCAACAATGAGATACCATAATATATTAAAGGGAAGTATAAACATTAATACACCAAAGAAAATGGCTGTTAAAGAACTAACTGTAATGGCTTGTACACTCGTAGTTTTATCTTGAGTTAAATAATATAAAGTGAATGGTAGTGCTAAAGTAAATATGGGTATATAAATCATTACAACAGATGAATTAAGTAGGGATATTGAAAGCACTGCTATTATAAAACCTATTGACGTAGTAAGGGTTCTTCCTACAAATACTTTACCTGAAATATAGCCATATAGCAGAATAGCCATAATCGTTAAACTGGCACAAATTCCAGTTAATGAAACAAATGGACTGCCAATGATGAAAGCTATTATTGATAAACAAACTAAAGAAATGAATGGTAATAGCAATATTGAAGGATTCTGTACTTTTTCCATATTCATTACATTTGTAAAACCTAAAAGCAATAATAAAGTAAATGGAATCGTCAAATATCCTAATTCGATGTAATTACCTTGAGTAAAATTAATATGACTAACCTCAAGTTTACCACCAATTATTATAATAAGTGACGCACAAATTTGAGCAAGCAACCCCCAAATACTTGATAATTTAAAAGCCTGAGAAAGCTTAGTTGTAATTACAACTAAAACGATACTAATAAGTAAATATAAATATAACAAAATATTCCCTCCCCAAATAATGCTTAGAAATACTTAACATTGAATACTCTCTCTCCTCATTATGCATTATGTGTAAAAAATAACACAAATACGATGGTAATGCTTATTGAACTAAATGGCCCGTTAATGGCATAAAATCCGTGCAACAATCACACCCGATAACGGGGTAATTTTATTCAACTTTTAAGACGACTTTTCCGTTAATTCTTCAAAGAGAAATACGTCTATTTCGTAGTACTTTAAATCATCTGTGGATAAGTTTTTTTCTAGGTACTTCTCAACTTTTGGGATATCGTCTTCGTCATAAACGTCTACCCATAATGTTGGGATGGCTTTACCCTCTGTATTTTCTCCACCTATCATAGTACTTTGAACGTCGTATTCATCCCATAAGGATTCCATAACTGTCTCTGTGCTGTACGGTTCTTTTTGCACATACCAAAATAATGCAGATGCCACAACAACACACGCTGAAATTAATATTCCCAATTTTCCTTTTACACTCACTTTTTTCCACCTCCGTTTTAAATTTACTGGAAGGAAGCCTTATTCTACTAAGTGGCCCAATTGCGGTATTGAGACATGTGCTTATAAAACAAACGCGCCCAATTCTCTAATTAAATTATATATTTCTTCTGAATAAATATATAGATCCGCTGCCCTACCCGTCATATTTTACATTAGGAACCCGTAAATGCAAAATAGTATATTCTAATAATTCAAAGTATGGTAAACTGTTAGAAAACCTGTGGAGGTAAAATAATTGAATATCAGAAAATACTATTCTCTATTATTAGTCGTTTTCATTCTTTGTGTGATGGTTGGATGTGCTAACGAACCATTGAATGAACTATCAAAAGAATACGGAGAAGCACAAACAAGCTCTAAAACAAATAAACCAGTGAGCGATGGAAAGGTTTATAACGTAGAGCGTGAAATGACAAACGAAGAAGTGCATCAAATTCAATCCTTTTTTATGAACGATTCGGTCAAGCTTTTAAATGCTCAATTATCATATGAACCAAATTTTCAAGAGTCATTAAAATCTATGACAGAAAGAACGGACAGTGTTGGCGAAGTAAAAAAGATAAGAGATAATAAATTGCCAATAATTCATTTAACTATTCAAAAAGAAAATACCGAGTATTATCTTCAAATTTTCGAAGATGAAATAAAAAATCTAAAGAGGAATCACAAAGAAATTGATAAGATGGGAAGCTGGAACTTAATCGTAAATAATGAAGCAACATCTGGGGAGAAAACTTATAACATTGCCGTCTCTACTATTAACTTAAAAGATCGGGTATTCACAGTACTTATTCAAAATTATGATGTAAATACTGACACCTCAGTAACGTCCTACAAGAGGTCAGAGATTGAGAACTTCATAAATACTCTTCAAATAGAAAACTCTATTGACATTTTACTTACGGATAGGCTGTCGTAAAGGTCGCGAAACTGAATACAAAATCACAACGGAAGAATCCATTTGATATAGTTTAAAATGGATTCTTTTTTATTTACCGTACCAGAAATCGGTTTTTCCAAGTTTTTATGTACCTCAGGTTAACATAACCTCTGTTTCTGGGCAGTTGTTTTAACTCCATTACTCAATTAGTAAAAGTTACCGAAAAATGCAGCCCAAACTTCAACTAAATAATCCAGTTACCGAAACGAGTGCAAATTCTTCTTCAAGAATCGCGCCCGTTTGAGGAAAATTATTTATCCTATTTCACTTTCCAACCTACAACCCGTCCCTCACTATCTAACTCTAAATCAATAGTGTCACCCGACTTTGGATTCCAGATGCCCTGTTTAAAAGATTTATCTAGACGGTTTTCATCAACATACCAGCTACTGCCAAACTTCTCAACGTGCTTCGCAACAACTGTTGTCTCCTCGTGTACCTCTGATTTAATTGCATTAAAGGCGATAAACAAAGCTATAACTAGTGCACCTGCTAGTAACACTTTTTTCACATTGTTCCTCCCTATCCAATAATAATCTGGCCCGATCGAGGCACAATCCTTATCCCGCAAACGCGCCCGATAATGGCATAGTCGCATTATTCCTGTGGGCCATAACTTAACAAAACAGTTTCAGATTCAACACCTTCAATTATAAGGTATATTTTTGAAGAAGAAGGAGTTTTATTTTCTGTTTCAAAATCTTCCTTTACATAATAATTCCCTTCTTCATCCAACTGAATATCGTACACTTTCCAACCGAAAAAATCATTACTGACTTCAACAGTTTTCACTTGAATGTCTTCAAGCCTATCCCCTTTGTAATGAATTTTCAAACTTTGTTTTTCCACACCGTTATCGTACGAAGTAGTTAACTCACCAATCCATTTCTCTCCTTCACCTTTAAACATAGTACTACTCGTCTCAGTATTGCAGGCTACTAGTATTAACAAGATACAGGAAAAGAAATAAAACATCATTGTTTTCTTCATACCAAAAACTCCCTTTAAAAATTTCATCTGAATTATTTTATTTAAGCCTTAATGAGATAGAATCTGATTCTTGAGTGACAACAATATCTTCTTGTTCAGCCTTACCATCTGTATATTTTACAATTACTTTGATCGTTATATCATCGACTACTACATCATTACCATCATGAGGAATTGCAAGTGTATAAGGATAACTATCCTGTTCGTTATACATAACTGTATAGGTTCTTCCGATTTCTTTTATACCTTGGGATATGTCTGAGCCAGAGTGACTATAAACGGTATATATTTTTTCTGATAATAACCAATCTCTGTCTGAACGTTCTTTAGCTGTTAGCGTTACATCTTCTATAAACTTACCTTTATTAATCGTATAAGTGATTGAGTCAATATTTTCTCCAGTTATATTTAGTATCACATTTGAGAAAATAAAATTATCTCCACCACCACTTACACTAGTTAAAACTCCTACTCTATCTTCAGTTGATAACCCAAAAACAGCTTTTTCTGATGAAAGATTTGTACTAAGCTGATTACCATCATCACTCGATGCATAAGCTGTAATCGCAAAGTTTGCACCTTGCAACTTTCCATCATTATTATAAATTGAGGTACCAATCATAATTGCTAATAGTATTCCAAAGACACTCGCTACTGAAATCCACTTTTTATAATTTAATCGAGTAGCATTTCTAAATCTTCTTTTTTTCTGCTCTGCTTTAGCCCTATTCACACCCAGTTTAGATCGTTCATGTAATACTTTTGGAATTTCTATTTTTTGTAACTCTTTATTAATTTTATTGCTCACAAATATCATCCTCCTCAAATTGTTTGCGAAGTTTATTTATTGCACGATAAAGAATTGATTTTGCTGTTCCAAGTGGTATTTCCAGGACCTCGGATATTTCTTTAAATGTATAATCTTGATAAAACCTTAGTAAAATAATGCTTTTTTCATCCTCTTCTAATGCTTCGATCAAGGTTCGTAATGATATAGAAAGAGATATATCTTCATTCTCTATTCCTATAAATTCCTCATATTCTGGTTTTAGATGAATAACTTTTTTGTTTTTTCTTACGATGTTCGTTGCACAGTTCATTGTGATTTTTATTAACCATGTTTTGAAATACTCTGGTGATTTCAGCGTATTTATCTTTTTAAATGATTGATAGGCTACTTCCTGGACGATATCTAAAGCATCGTCTTTGTTTTTCACATAGACATAAGCCATTCGATAAATATCTTCTTCATATTGCTGGAAAAGCTTTAAAAAGGCTTTGTCATTTCCTTTTCGAGCTTTTTTTACTAAACTAATGATTAGAATTCACCCTTTCTTTTTTTGTCTTATATCTATTAGACAAACCAAAGCATGATTTGGCTTAACATTTCGAAAAAAACATTTCCCCAAAAAAATAACCGTCCAAATTAAGGACGATTACCAAATCAATTTCCAGTCTTTTATTATACTTTTGGTCCGATTGAAGCGTAATCCTTATTCAACAACTGCACCCGATTACAGAGAACACATTTCTACCTTTTTTACTTCGGATAATTCATATTCTTTTCTAAAGTCGTTCTTATTGGTTCAATAAACAGTGCTAAAACTCAGCCCCAATACATCGCAGTTATGAAAACAAGTGTTGCAGATGTATAAATTGCAACAATAAGCATAATAACGAAAATGGAGTTGGCTAATATCTTCTTATTACCTTTAACACCAATTAAAAAATAATAATAATAATAAAGTGATATTAAATAAAATATCACACTCAACATACAAGATGCCGTCACAATAATTAATTGCATTTTAGAATTTAAAACTTCAATTAAATATGTTTCTATCAAATAGTAATTCATATTGAGTAAAATTCCTAAAAAGAAAAATACGAAAATAAAAGTAATGTTTTTCTTTTTCAAATGAAGTCCTCCTAAATCCAATTAAATGGCCCGTTAATGGCTTAAAATTTATGCAACAAACGCGCCCGATTGTTTAAGTATCCTCGTAAGAATCTCTATTTCCATTGGAGAAAATATCTATTTTATATTCTGTTAAATCATCTTTTGATAAGTTGTTCTCTAAATACTTCTCCACTTTCGGTATATCGTTTTCATCATAAACATCTATCAAAATTGAATATCCTGATTCATCTGTTCCACCTGCTCCACCTGCTCTACTAATTAGCGTACTTTGAACTCCATACTCATCCAATACGGAGTCAACAACAGCCTGTGTGCTATATGGATCTTTAACAGCCTCTGTAGTACCTGCATTATTTTGTGCATTCCCAAATAATACAGAGACAGCAACAACAACACCCAATAAAGTTAGTATGCCTATATTTCTTTTCATACTCATTTTTTCTTCACCTCCGTTCTTTTTTTTACTGGCACGAAGCCTTATTCTACTAATTTAAATGGCCCGTTAATGGCATAAAATTTGTGCCACAATCGCAGCTTTTACTTGAAGAAGAATAATCTATATTTGCTATAAGTCTTGTCCAACGATAACTTTCCAACCTCTTTTTTTCTTCTCAACAGGGAAAGTGAAATTAGTTAAATTCCCCTCATCAATCATTTCAACAGTTGCTGCAAACTCCGTTTCATTTACCTTTTTAAGCTCTACTATTTTTGTACCAGTAATATTTGAGTTAATACCTTCGTCAATAATACTTGAATACTCCTCTTTTTGCTCAGCTTTATCGGGAAATCTAATATCATCTGCATATTTCACCATTGATGATACGTCGTTTGTTTCTACAGCTTCTAAGTAATTATTTACAAGGGTTGCAACTTTTTCATCAGTTGTTTTAGTCGAACAACCAACTAAAAATAGTAACAACAAAATCCCCAAAACTATAAACTTTCTCATTCTATTCCCCCATCTCATTTAGCCATTTAACTTTACCATTCATGTTTAAGTTAATGGCCCGATTGCGATACAGACGCAATAGCATATAAAGCAAACGCGCCCGATTACAGAATACTTTCAAGATTCATTCCCACTTTTTTCAGCTTTGAAATTTTTAAAATTAAGATAAATAGTATACCCAACAGCTATGAGTAGAAGTATAATTCCATAACCAATCTCTAAATCCAACCAATACGTAGATAAAATTATCGTTATAGAAACAATTATAATTAACAGTAAGCTGGACAGATGGTGTTTGTTCATTGATTCTCCTCCTAATCTCAAATTGATTCTAATAATTGGGCCCTATTCTTGCACAATTTTTATTCAGCTAAAGCGCCCATTTCTGGAATTAGATGCTTAGAGTTTACGTTAAAGCCTTATCATTCTCCGACCATCTTTTTTTCTCATCGAAAATGGTTTTCAGTGTTAATAAAACAATTAAAATAATAAAGCCAATTTTAAATTCTATCGTCCAGTTCCATCCCAGCGTTGCAAAAATGATTGCGACTGTTAAAGATATATAATAGTGAATCTTATAAGATGTTTTTGATTTTAGATCCATAACGAAAAAAATTATAAATATACCCATAAATAGATATTTAAGAAGCCCTAATACAGCGCCCAAATCCATATGACCACCTCCTTACTATTTCTCAATTTGGCCCGATTGCGCAACAGGAAACGTATCAATCATTGACTTTCAAAAATGGCAACAAAACATTCTCCACCCATTTAATGAATTTATTGTGCGCTTCATCGAAATTATTCGCCCTAAATACCAAGATACCAAAATCTTTATCTACTGGGATGTTTAAGCTTCCCGCCAATTCATATGTCTTTTTATCTTCAAGCTCATTGAAATATACATCCCAGGCTTCTTCATCATCATTCCAGAATCCAGTAGCCATTGTATAAAAGTCCGTTTTATCACAATAATAGTCCAAATGCCAATGACCATAGTTTTTTTCAATCACAGTATATAGCTCCTTATTTCCGTTTGTATAAACTTATTCCGTTAAATGGCCCGTTTGCGGAAGATGCTTTTTACATAATCCACTCCGTTGCTTGGAGTGCAGGCGCCGACTCCCGGAGGATCAGCGTGAGCCTTGAGACCCCGCAGTGTCGCGCTCTTTGCGACCGAGGAGGCTCAAGCCACGCCCTCGGGAAAGCGTGCGCCGGAACGAAAAGCAACAGTTTATCTCAGTCCGATTTTGGCCCGTTTTCGGAAGATGCTTTTTTACATAATACACTCCGTTGCTTGGAGTGTAGGCGTCGACTCCGAGAGATTCAGCGAAAGTCGTTACGTAGAACGGCTTTTGCGAGATAAAGCGTTAGCTTTTCGAGCATATCATTGCACTAGCCTTGGGACCCTGGACGGAGCGCAGCGAAGGAAGATCAAAGCTGCCTTAATTTCTGCAAAACCACAGAAATACGGCAAAGCGAACACTTCGCTGTTCACTTGGCTCAAGCCGTGCCCAAAGAAGAATGGTTTTTATTCTTCTCCACCGGAAAGCGTACGCCGGAAGGCATAGCAACAGTTTATCTCAGTCCGATTTTGCCCCGTTTGTTGAACCTTGAGCCTATATTTACTTTATCATTAGTATAGCATAATCATTCCAATATTCTGTTTAAACATCAAAATGGCACCGTTAATTACGGTACCATTTGATATTCTAATTCGGTATTAATTCGCTTGTTGTTTCAGCTATTTTCCATATTATAGATTTTTTTTACAAAGGACGCATTGTATTTGAATCATCATGACTATTTTGTTCATAACTAGACTCTTGATAAATCGACTTTTCTACAATAGGCGGTTTCCTCGTTAAGCACAGGATTCCAGCAATATATAGAAGAATTGATGTAGGCATAAGAATACCCGCAAGTAAGCCCGCAATAATAAATGATATTCCAGCTAATTTAGGTCTTTTATTTTTCCAAATAACAACAATACCGATAATCGTTAATATGAAACTAATGATAAGTCCTAAAATGACCGCCCAAATAAAGACCCCGAAAAGATCAATAATACTAAGTATTAATGCAGTTTCGTCCGAGCCAATTGTCGGATCACTCATCAAGTCCTTCTCTATTTCATTATGAAAATCCGGATCTGCTTGAGCCATTTTATACAGTGATAATCCAGCAAAGCTGATGATTATAGCTATTCCTGTAAATACAGCACTAATAATTGCTAATATTTTTTCTGCAGCTCTACTCATTACTTACACCTCTTTCTTTTAAACTATAACAACATATACGATTCAAAATAACTTAAGTTTCATTTATTGTTGAAGTTTACTATATTAAATGTTTACAGTTAAAAAGGCAACCCAATTATGGATTGCCTTTTCATTATACTTTTAAGTCATCGTATTCACTGTAGCGCTCGAAAGCAGTAACAACATACGAACAAATCGGTTCCATCTTTAATTCATTTTCCCGAGCATGAGTTGCTGCACGATCCAACAATTTCTTTGCAACACCTTGACCGCGCAAGTCTGGAGAAACGAATGTGTGATCCATTGCCATTACATTTCCTAGTATCGTCCAAGTAATTTCAGCAATCGTTTTTCCATCTCGCTCATTGCGAAATGCAAATGCGTCTCCGCCTAAATCAACTAATTTAAATTCCATTTCCCCTACCCCTTTTCAGAATAATTATTAAATAAAATGATTAGAAATTCCATTACACCATAAACTTCAAAACCCTGATTAATGGAATTAAACGTTAATTGGACGTAAAGAAGCCTCGATTTCCTCGCGTCTGCCCTCTAGAAATGGCGGAAGTGCAAGTGTTTCACCAAGAGAGTCTAGTGGCTCATCCGAAGTGAATCCTGGTTCATCCGTCGCCAATTCATATAGTATACCATTTGGTTCTCTAAAATAAATAGATTTAAAATAAAATCGATCTACTTTACCACTCGTTTGGAATCCCTTCGAACGCAGTCTTTTTTCCCATTCATCATATTCCTCCATTGTTTTCACACGAAAGGCAACGTGATGAACGCTTCCTCTTCCAGGTCGTTCTCTTGGCAAATCTGACCGCGTTTCTAAATGTATTTCACCACCAGGTCCGCCTTCCCCTGTTGAAAATACCCGTATATCCGCCATACCGTCCACTAACGATGCATACGACCCAACCTCTTTAAAATTAAGCACGTCTGTTAAAACTTCAGCTGTTGAATCCGCCTGGCCAACCGTAAGCATTACTGGTCCAAGACCGACAATTGAATATTCCTCAGAGACTTCTTCAGTCTTCCAAGGAACACCATATGGAATTCCCTTACCATCGTCGACCACAAGCATCAGCTGAGAACCTTCATCATCTTGAAATTTGAGCGTTTGACGATTAAATCGTTCAACAATAGGTTCATGCTCCACGCCTAGTGTTTCAAAGCGTTGTTTCCAAAATAACAAAGCCTCTTCTGATTGTATTCGAAAAGCAGTATTGCTTATGCTTGAAATCCCAGGTCTTGTGCGCCTCGCGTTTGGTATATCAAAATAAGTCATATCCGTACCAGGAGTTCCAATGGCATCTGCATAAAAGAGATGATAAGAAGATGGTGAATCCTGATTTACCGTTTTTTTAACAAATCTCATTCCAAGAACACGTGTGAAAAAGTCATGGTTTTTGTCCGCGTTACTCGTAATTGCTGAAACATGGTGTATTCCGCCCAATTTCATAAAAATTCCCCTTTCCAAAACAATCTGGAATTCAAGATACTTTGATTTTACCACCACGCCTTTCCATCTGCAATCAATCCGATTTGAGCAATAACAACAACCAACTACAATAAAAAAGTAAAAAAGAACCCTACAATCATGTAGGATTCTCTCAATTTCACTTAAACCAAGACTTCACAGAATCTAAAAGACTAGCAAAAAATTCTTCAACCTTCTGCCAGAAACCAGGATCAATTTCACCGATTTTATCACGAATCTTATCGCTCATCTCAGAAAGCTGTGTAGACAACTTACTAAAATCAATATCCAAACTACGAATACGATCCATTAAATCAATCAACAACTGACGATCTGCTTCACTCAGCTTTATATCTAGTTTCTCTAACTGTTCACTAACAATCTTTTCAACATCTTCTTTAGTCGCAGGATTTTTCTCCGCTATTTGTTTCTTAATTTCCGTTAAAAGCTCTGAAACCTTGTCACTATCCACACTATCCGAAAACTTCGTTGCAAGATTCATCTCATCATTTGCAACGTCCGTACGATCTGTATCCAACGTTTCACCAGACTGCTCATATGCTTTATAAATCCCTACAAGCGCGGAGTGTCCCGTCACTTTTTTTGGTGATGCAATATCGATAATCGCATCTTCAACACCTGCAGTTAGTGCAGCATTCGCATATATATCAGCCGTAACTTGAGTAATGTTTTCAGGTGTTACGATTTGAATCACAAGTCCTTTACCTGCATCTTGTCTCGTAATTTTGGCAGACGAATACATTCTCGCTTTTTCATCGGAGTCTTTAATATACTTCGCAAGATCCGTTCCACTGACAGAGATTTCTTCAATTTCTGCCTCTTTATCAACTTCAAGACTTGTTTTCACACTTTCCTTTTCAGCATCAGATAAGTTTGCACCGTACACAACAATCGGCACACCAAGTCTTTCATCAACAACCTTATCCGCCTTCGTTACAATAGGAGATAATAGGCCGATAGAGAACACTGCAAGTACAACCATTACTAACATTCGTTTCATGAACATACCTCCTTCTTCTATAAATAAGTACGTTTCAAAACAGAAAAGGTTTCTACTTTTCTTTAAATTTGCGTTGTCCAACCATCACTTTGAGTTACTTTTCCTTCCCTCATTAAAGTTCCAAGGGCACGCTTAAATGATGCTTTACTCATATCAAAAATCTCTTTAATTTCTTCAGGAGATGATTTATCCCAAAACGGCATACGCCCACCTATTTCATTTAAATAAGCGAAGATCTTTTCAGCATCGTCGTCAAGACGCTCTTCTTTTCGCGGAAGCATCGAGCCATTTACAGTTCCGTCATCACGATTCCCAATAATACGAACATCCACTAATTGGCCTAAACGTGGTTCTCTTTCTTGTTCTGAATTGTGAATGAAGATGCGGTAATTTTCAGGAATACTCAACATAAAAGATCCTACAGGTAGTAAACGGTACGCTCTAGCTTTTAGATTTCTATTTAATAATGCAGGAGTTGCTTCAGTGATTTGTTCAATGACACGTTCTTCAGTAGCAAGTCTTCCGAAAATTTGGCCACCTAAATCAGTTCGTAGCGTCATATAAAGCTCATCACCCATTTTTGGCCAAAGTGCACGTACTTTTGGCATGTCATTACCGTTCACAAGAACTTCAAATGAAGAGCCTATATCAACATAGACCCCTTCTTGATCATCGACACGAAGTACTTTTGCCCAGCCGTATGTGCCGTTTGTCATATTTGGCATCTTCATAGTTGCAGTAAGTTCCCCGCGTCTGTTTGCATATAGAAATACATGAACGGTATCTCCAACTTGTATATCTTCTTCCGCATCTGAAACGTTCATCATTAAATCTTCATCTTCGCCTTTTAAAATCCATCGTGATCCTTCTTGATCTAATACTTCTAATTTTGCCGTATTCCCTGATTTTAGTTCTTCCATACTCATCAACCTCTTCCTGATAGTTACTCAAGTTCCCTTAGTTTTTCAACGAATGCCTTATCTTTTTCTAGTGTTTCAACAAGATCTGTTATTCGGTCAATTGCGTTCCAGCTTAAGTGATGCTCAATTCCTTCTACATCAACGTAAATATTTTCTTCGTCTACTCCAATAATGCGAAGAAACTGTTCAAGAAGTTCATGACGTCTTAAAAGCTTCTTCCCAAACTTCATTCCTTTTTCTGTTAACTCAAGACCTTTGTATCGTTCATAATTCACATATCCTTCTCGGTCGAGCCGCTGTACCATCTTCGTAACCGAAGAAGGCAATACATCAAGAGATTCTGCAACGTCCGAAACACGCGCAACTCCCTTATCTTCCAAATGTAAATAAATATGTTCAATGTAATCTTCCATACCAGGTGTAGCCATATGTACCTCCTTCAGTATATATTTCGTCTGAAAAACGCCGTCACTACAACATCCACTTCACTTCTTGTTTAAGCTTTTTATTAACGGGGTACATAATAAGTATACTAATTTAAAGAAGAGGTGACTAAAATGGGTAATTTATTATGGTTTGTTATTGTTGCTTTATTTATTTTTTGGATTTTAGGTTTTGCCATGAAAATTGGTGGCGGATTAATCCACTTATTGCTTCTTATTGCAGGTATTGTATTCATTGTACAACTGATTACGGGAAGAAGATCTGTTTAACGATAAGATAAGACAGGACATACTTTACATTATCTTTGCATAAATACATGTGTTTCGTAAAACCTTACCATCTACAGACATAGAGTCGTGTTTTAGTGTACCTTCGAGCGTAAAGCCCGAACGTTCCGCTACAGCACGACTCTTATTATTTTCGTCGTCGCATCTAATTTCCACTCTACGAGCACCCAAATCCTCAAATGCAAACTGCGTAATACGCTCTACAGCTTCAGTTGCATAGCCAAAACCTTCAAAATCAGTAGCGAGCCAATAACCAATTTCAAATTTAGGTATTGTCCAGTCTATCTTGTGCAGCCCCGCTGAACCAACAAACTCTCCTGTCTCTTTGCTAAACAAATGCAAACGTAAATCTTTTCTTAGTATAAAATCGGCAATCGCTTCGCGTAAATTCTCTTCGTTTTTATAGAAGGTAGGTTCTGATTGCGCCCATGGCATCCATTCACGAAGTGCAGGTAACGAACGCTCTGTTGCTTGCAAAATATCTAACGTATCACTTAGCTCAGGTGCTCGAATCAGTAGCCTTGTCGATTCAAATGAATTTGGAAAATCCGGGATAAGATTCTTATCTTTCCCCGCATCCTCCCAAATCACAGGTGTTGTCGTACCACCTAAAAAGTCTTCACGAGTTATGCCGTAAGTTACTGCGTCATAATACGAATTTTCTTTCGGCGAAAACCATGCATTTCGAAGATGCGCCTCTTTTACAAACCCAGCACGCCCAAATGTTTTTCGCATTGCGAGGTTGTCTTGTCTTGTATGTCCTTCAAGGCGAATTTTCTCTCCCGGTAAACCAAAGACATATTCCGCGACGAGCTGAAGTGCTTTGGGTCCATAGCCAAATCCACGCGATACATCCGCAATTTTTAAATCAAACAAAGGAATATCGTCTTGTAAATCATAAATCTTTACAATTCCCACTTTTTCATCCTTTTCATTTTCCACCCAGAACGTTTTTACTTCGTCTGAAGCATAACCGCCTTCTTCAATTGCTTTCTCAACAATCTCACGCCCGGGATGGTGATTCCCGTCAAAAGGCCATGTATTTGTAATCATAAAATGAATGAGCTGTTCTTGTTCTTCCATAGTCCATTCTCGCAATTTCATTTGGCACCATCTCCTTAATATACATTCTACTTGTTGACTCGAAGTAAACGTAAGGAATTCAACACGACAAGTAGGGTCGCACCCATATCCGCAAAGATGGCAATCCATAATGTGAGCCAACCAGGAATGATGAGAAGTAATGCTATAATTTTTAATCCTAATGCAAACATAATATTTTCTTTGATAATACGCAATGTTTTACGGCTTAACTTAATCGTATAAGGTAGTTTTTCAAGGTCATCTGCCATTAACGCAATATCTGCCGTTTCGAGTGCAGCATCTGTTCCGGCACCACCCATAGCAATTCCAACTTGCGCCGCTGCAAGTGCAGGTGCATCATTAATGCCGTCACCAACCATCGCAACGCGTCCGTACTTGTCGCTGAGTTGTTTAATAACAGTGAGCTTATCTTCTGGCATGAGCCCTCCGCGAACGTCTGTTATTCCAACGTCCTTCGCAATGGCCTCAGCTGTATCAGGATGATCTCCCGTTAGCATGACTGTATGCTTTATGCCAATTTCTTTCAGTTTCCGAAGTACATCCTTGCTCTCTGTTCGAACGGGATCTGCTACCGCAATCAATCCACTGAAAGAAGTATTTGTAATAATTGCCATAACTGATTTCCCGAGCTGTTGTAATTCAGTCGCTTTCAGCAACATTGCCTCAGGTAACGTTGTCATTTCCTGTGCCCAAAGAATGCTGCCTACAAATACTTTTTGTCCCTCAATCTCAGCATAAGCACCTTTACCCGTTACAGATTGGAAATTTAAAGCTTCCAGTTTTTGCGCCCCATTTTTATAGGCATATGTCGAAACGGCTTTTGCCAATGGATGTTGAGATAACGATTCTACAGCTGCAATCGATGAAAGTAATTGATGATTGTTACTTACGTTTTCGGAAGGGATAAAATCAGTTACTTCAGGATACCCTTTTGTTAGTGTTCCTGTTTTATCAAACGCAATTACATTTATATGTCCAGCTTCTTCAAGGTGTATACCACCTTTAATCAGAACGCCTTGACGGGCTGCGTTTCCAATTGCCGTTACAATTGCAACAGGTGTTGATACAACGAGCGCACATGGACAACCAACGACTAGAACTGCCAAACCTTGATAAATCCAAGTATTCCAGTCCGCACCTAATAATGGCGGGATAATTGCTACAAGTATCGCCAAAACTACAATCGCTGGCGTATAATATTTCGCGAATTTATCTACAAACTTCTGAGAAGGTGCTTTTTCAGCTTGTGCCTCTTCAACTAAATGAATAATTTTAGCAATCGTAGTATCTCCAACGAGCTTTGTTACAGATACCTCAAGTGCACCTTCTTCGTTTAAAGTACCCGCGAACACATCATCACCTGTTGTTTTTACGACGGGTATAGATTCTCCGGTAATGGCAGACTGATTGATCGTCGTGAGTCCAGATAAAACAATTCCGTCCATTGCTATTTTCTGACCAGGCTTAACAATGAGCACGTCGCCTATTTTAATATCTTCTGTTTGCAACTCCAAAATCTCTGAATTTCTTCTTACAATTGCAGAGGGTGGTGCAATATCCATTAATAAACGAATCGATTGACGTGCTTTATTCATGGAATACGCTTCGAGCGCTTCACTTACAGCAAATAGAAAAACAATTACTGCACCCTCACGCCACTCTCCAATAATAACTGCGCCGATAATCGCAATTGTCATAAGTGTTTTCATATCAAATTCAAAACGGGCAAGGTTTTTTAACCCTACTCTAAACATAGATGCTCCGCCGATTACAATCGAAACTAAAAACAAAGCGATTGCTGGAGGATACGTTTCACCTTGTTGAATAGACAATACAAAACCCGCAAGTAAAAAGATAAGCGATAATGCAGTTACGATATTTTCTTTTCGTTTATAGAAAGGAACAATAGGTTCCATTCGGCGATCTATTGCTGGGTATACTTTAATACCATCGAAAGCTCCTGCAGCTTCTAGGTCTTCTATTGTAACATTTCCAGAGAGCGATAACTTAGATGCACCAAGGTTTACTTGTACATTTTCAGCAGTTTGAATCGCTTTTACATTCTTTTCAAATTTCATCGCGCAACTCGCGCAAGTTAAATTTTCTAGCCGATACTCCGTCTTCTCATTTGCCGCCATCTGTATCACCTTCCAATGCATGGTCATAAGCAACCTTAATAAGTTGATGGACATGGTTGTCTGCTAAGAAATAATAAATCATCTTCCCTTTTCTATGTGATTTTGCAAGGGAGTGTTCTCTTAAATAACGTAAGTGGTGCGAAGCAGTTGCTACAGAAGAGCCGATAACCGCAGCGACATCACATACACACATCTCTTCCTCTAATGTAAGTGCATAAGCTATATTTAACCGTGTTTGGTCTCCAAGCGCTTTAAATATCCGTACCATGCCGCTAAGGTCCGGCATACTATTTTGAACCCGCTCCACTACTTCTTCGTGGACAATAGTTACTTCGCATACTTCTTTTATCATCACTATTCCACCTTCATTCAAATGAGTGTTTGATTATAGATTTAGTATATGCATTTTAAGTTCGAGTTGCAAGGATATTCAAATAACTATTATAATGAATTTAACAAAAAGGTTTATATAGAATAGAATTGCATATACTATTATTTAAAAGGAGAGATGATAATGTACAAGAATGTGCTGGTTGCCATTGATGGTTCTGATAATTCTAAGCGTGCAGCTGAGCATGCATCGCATATTGCGTTCATGAATTCAGAATCCAAAGTAGATCTTCTCTATGTTTTAGATAATAGTCGAAATCGAAGCGACATTCTCCCTATTATAGAGCGTGATGATTTACATACTGATAGAGAAAAAGGAATCATACCAATTGAAGAAATTTTCATCCACAAAAACATTGATCATAAGCTGATCATTAAGCATGGTGATCCCGGTCCAACAATCATCTCCTTTGCCAATGCAGGTAATTATGACTTAGTTGTCATCGGAAGTCGTGGTTTAAATTCTTTTCAGGAAATGATACTCGGAAGTGTAAGTCATAAAGTCGCGAAACGAGTTCATACTCCAGTTTTAATTGTAAAATAAAAAAAGACCGCTATTTATAGTGTGTACCCAAAAAGATAGAGTCAAAATCTACCTTTACGGATTCACATTAATCACGGTCTTTTTTTACATTTCATCCTTATTTGCTAACTCACGTTTTTCATCATTCTCTTTATGTAAAATATCATATAAATCGTCCGTTCCCGAGATATCTGCAAGCTTCACTTTCGACCGATACGCAGCGCGCACGAGAAGATGACCTGCAACAGGCGCAGTTAAGAAAACAAAGACGATTCCCAACAGCAGACGAACGCTAATAAAATGTTCAAATAACCAAAAATAAATAAAAGCTCCTGATAACGTTAAAAGTACTGCAAGAGTCGAACTCTTTGTTGCAGCATGAGATCTGGTATACACATCGGGTAATCGAATTAAACCAAACGCGCTAATAACACTCATAATTCCACCTAGTAATATAAGGAAGGCGCCTACAAATTCACCAATCGCGCTTACGTTCAACGATAACACCCCTTGTGATAAATTTTGAATAAGCAATTGTACCAATAAAAGATAAGATTCCCAAAATGAGAATAACTTCTAAGAAAGCTTTTGTTTTTAGAATTATGGATATTACCGCAATGGACGCAATCAAATTCACACCAATTACATCGAGTGCAAGTACGCGGTCAGGCATTGAAGGTCCCATAATAATTCGGATCAAAGCAATACCTATTGCTACGGCGAACAAGCTAAGAGAAATTTTCAACATAATTTCAATCATTTACGCGTCACCTCCATAATTGCTTTTTCAAAGTTTTTCAGTTGGCTTAAAATTGCATCACGCTCATTTTCAACATCCATTGCATGAACAAAGAGAATGCTTCCCCCCTCCATAACTTCTACGATTTCCATAACGACGGAACCTGGCGTTAATGTTAATAAGAGCGAGATCATCGTCACCTCAAGATCACTCTGCAGTACCGTTTCATATCGAAAAATACCAGGTCTAATCTTCAGTTTCGGACTTAATATCTGTTTCAACACCAAGAGGCTGGATTGTGTTAACTCTGAAATGAATATAAAGAGCAACTTAATAACCGAAAGTACTCTTCGTAGATAAAATGCGGAGCCGAAAAATCGATGCATTAGAAAAATAATACCGATTCCAACTAGATACCCAGTAAAGAATGTCGTGAATTTCAGCTCGTCCTCATCCATTAACAACATCCAGAGAAAAGCAATGAAGATATTTAATAGTATTTGGGCTGGCATGTATACTCACCTCTCCTTACTGATTTCCATTCATCACTGCATCTATATATATTTCCGGATTCATTAACGTCGTCGCAGCATCCTGTACATAAACCGCAATCCATTCTGCTCCAAGACCAAGCGCTATGGTAGCAATCCCGAGTAATACAATAGGTATCAGCATTCCTTTTTCTAATGGAACTTCATCTTCCTCACTAATGATCGTCTCACCCCAAAACGTATTCATGAAAATGCGGAGTAGAGAATACAAGACGAGCACACTTGAAATAAACGATATTGCAAGCAAGGCAAACGAACCCGTTTCAATCGCCCCTTGACCAATAAGTACTTTACCGATAAACCCACTAAGCGGTGGAATACCCGCAATCGACATGAGCGTAAGGAAGAACGACCACCCAATAAGTGGATAGTTACGAATTAGACCACTCATTCCCTCGATTCTCGAAGTTTTAGTTACGTAAATCATCGTTCCGATTAGTAAAAACAATAAGGCTTTAATGATCATGTCGTGGACGATGTAATAAATCGAGCCCTCTAACGCTACTTGCGTAGAAACAGCAAGCCCCACCAGTATAAAACCTACTGTAATGACAACATTATACGCAGCGATTTGCCGAATATCTTTATAGGCAATTGCACCAATACTTCCACCAATCATCGTTAATATCGCCATAATACCAATCAACGTATGAGTAATCGAAGGTTCGTGGTAGAAAACAAGCGTAAACATACGGAACATAGCGTAAATACCAACCTTTGTCAGTAATGCTCCAAAAAGTGCAGCGACAGCTGTTGGCGGAGCACTGTATGAACCCGGCAGCCAGAAGTAGAGCAAGAGTCCTGATTTCAAACTGAAGACAACTAAAAAAATAATCGCAATCGTTGTAAGAAGGGGTCCTTGCCCAACCTCCGCAATGCGGACCGATAAATGTGCTAGATTCAATGTTCCTACAGTTCCATATAAATAAGCTATTCCAAGTAAGAAAAACCAAGAGGATACTACATTAATGACTACATACTTAATAGACTCCACTAATTGAATTTTTCTTCCCCCGAGCGTAATGAGTACATAAGAAGATAACAACATAACTTCGAAACAAACGAATAGATTAAATAAATCTCCTGTCAAAAAAGAACCATTTACGCCCGCAATTAAAAACAAAACCAATGAATAGAAATACATGTTTTCATGGGCTGCTCCGATGGATGAAAATGAATACAACAACACCATCGCGGCAACAATCGCAGTTGTCAATACAAGCAAAACAGAAAACGAGTCTGCGACAAAAGAAATACCATACGGGGGCATCCAACCACCAAAATCAATTCTTAAAATCCCATCCGTTTGGATTAAATTTAATATATATAAACTAATAACTGCAGTAATCACTACAGAAACAAAACTAAGAAGTCGTTGAAGTCGAACTGAATTGCGAATAAACACTAATAGAATTCCCGTTAACAACGGTATGATCATCGGCAAGACTATAATATTATTCATTTTTAAATCCTCGCAATACATCAAGATCATCTAAACCTGTTTCTTTATAGGTACGATAAGCAAGAACTAATAAAAAAGCCGTCACAGCAAAGCTAATTACAATTGCCGTCAAAATAAGCGCCTGTGGAAGCGCATCCGAGTACGACTCTGCATTTTCTCCAAGAAGTGGTACGGCACCTTTTTTTAGCCCACCCATTGTAATCAGTAGCAAATGCACAGCGTGCGAAAGAATTGCAGTACCCAAAATAATACGGATGAGGCTTCTTGAAAGAAGTAGATAAACCGCGACGGTTACAAGTAAACCGACGAGTATTGTTATTAACGTTTCCACAAGCTACACATCCTCACTTATACTTAAAATAATCGTAACAACGGAACCTACAACAGTAAGCGCCACCCCTGCTTCAAACAACATCATAGTTGCCAACTCTGTTGAACCAAACACCGGCAAAACAACATCAATATGAGATTGAGTAAGAAATGGAGCTCCAAAAAAAACAGGACTGAGGCTTGTTAAAACAACGAGCAGCACACCAAATGCCGCTACCTTTTTAAAATCAAATGGAATGCCTTTATGAACCGTTTCAATATCAAATACCAAATAGAGCAAGACGAAGGCAGAGGATAAGACAAGTCCACCAATAAATCCACCGCCAGGATTGTTATGTCCCGCGAAAAACAGCTCGACGCCGAATGTTAAAATAATAAAAACAACGATCGCAGTTACTGTTTGTAAAATGACATCATTGATTTTCAACGTCATTATCCTCCTTTTTCGCCTTCAGCTTAATCAATGTAAACACACCAATTCCTGCTATGAAGAGGACGACGACTTCAAGCATCGTATCGAATGCACGAAAGTCTCCTAAGATTGTATTGACAATGTTCTTTCCACCCGTTAATTCATAAGCATCTTCAAAATAAACCGATATTGAATCAAACATTTTATTGCCTTGAACAGCCAGCGCAATTATTGTAACAACAGTTCCTACCAATAAGGCAATTATCCCTTTTGTAATCTTAGACTTGCGGGAAGACTTTTCCTTCGTCCATTCCGGTAAGAAATGGAAACACAATAGAAAAAGAGCGGTCGTAACTGTCTCAACTACAATTTGCGTAAGGGCTAAATCCGGTGCCCTAAAATAAACAAAAAAGAGTGCAATTGAATACCCAAGAACACCGTTCAATAAAATGGCCGTCATACGTGATTTGGCAAACAGAATCGCGATTGCTGCCGCCATCATAACGATGATTAATATCAATTCATAGATTGAAATAGGCCCATCATCTGATAAATTAAATGAATATCCACCTAATAACAAAAGAGTTCCACCCACTGCGGCAATAAAAAACAGTAAAATATAAGCAAGATAATCACGTAAATACCCTGTCATATAAAGCCTAGTCAGTAGTGTAGACAATTTTTCCATTTGCATAAGCGTTGCGTTATACATAGAGTCCAAGCTCCAACGTACCGGCAGCAAACCATAAATCGGTCTCCAATAACGTAGAAATATGTATAATAGTGCCCCGATAATAATTACCCCTATGGTCATAAACAATGCCGGAGTGGGACCATGCCAAGCCGTTATATGAGGAGTAAGATCCGCCTTCCCAGCAAACGAAGGGTAAACCGCCGACATTGCAGGCCGTATCAGATAGTTCCCTATTACATTTGGAAAGAAAAAGATACCTACAACAAGCACAGCCAATATCGAAGGAGCTGTCAACATTCCAGGAGATGCCTCATGTGCTTTACGATCAAGTCTTTGCGGCTGATGTTTCCCAAAGAATGTTTGAAACACAATAATCATCGAGTAAACAAATGTGAACACACTTGCAATCCAAGCAACAACTGGAATGAACGTTCCCCACGTACCTATATCAAACAAATTAAGAGTACTAATGTTTAAGGCAGCTTCAAAAAACATTTCTTTACTTAAAAAACCATTGAAGGGCGGTAAACCTGCCATTGAAAAACTACCTATAAGAGCGATGGTAAACGTTACTGGCATCAATGCCATTAGACCGCCTAATCTACGGATATCACGAGTCCCCACATTGTGGTCAATAATTCCAATAACCATGAATAAGGCACCTTTAAACGTTGAATGATTGATGAGATGAAACAATGCAGCAAATGTTGCTTGCGTAAAAATAACCGAATCTGCACTATAACCGGAATTGAGAGCGGCCGACCCGAATCCGAATAAGCTCATAATGAGACCCAATTGGCTAATTGTCGAATATGCAAGTAAAGCTTTTAAATCTGTTTGTCTTACAGCATTAAACGCACCCCAAAACAAAGTGAAAATACCAACAAAGCTCACAGTATAAAACCAAGTAGCTTCACCGCCAAAGACGGGCGTCAGACGCGCTACAAGGTAGATTCCCGCTTTCACCATCGTTGCAGAGTGTAAATATGCACTAACAGGTGTCGGTGCCTCCATCGCGTCAGGAAGCCATATATGAAAAGGAAACTGTGCAGACTTTGTAAACGCACCAAGAAGCACTAAAATCATTGCCAATATAAACAATGGGTGATCCGTATACTGGCCAATTACAGCAATAATTTCACGCACACTAAAGGATTCGGTCATCGCATAAAGCATTATAAAACCAGCGAGCATCGCCACTCCACCGGAAACAGTAATGAGCAAAGACTTTTGTGCACCATAACGGGATTGCTTACGGTGGGACCAAAATGCGATGAGTAGAAATGACGAAATACTCGTCAATTCCCAAAACACGTAAAGTACCATTAAATTATCCGAAAAAATTACACCAAGCATCGATCCCATGAACATAAGTAAATAAACATAAAAATGGCCTAGCGATTCCCTATTCGATAAATAATAGATTGAATATAATATTACAAGTGTTCCGACGCCAGTAATTAGAAGGCCAAAAATCATACTGAGGCCATCCAAATATGTAGTGAAATTTATTCCGTAAGTTGGAATCCATTCTAGTGTTTTTATGTATGTTTTCCCGCTAGCGACATTAGGGATATAGCTTGCAAGACCAATGAATAAAATGAGTGGAACAAGCAAAACAAACCAACCAATATTTATAGTCGGTATTTTTTTGTATATAAAGGGAATAAATAGAGCAGCCAAAAAGGGAATAAAAATCACCATTGCTATTGTATACAAACAAAAACCTCCAATCGGTGACTCATAAAATCACTCTGAAATACCTGGTACTCGAAATCTTTTCATAAAAATCCGGTGTGCACTTGACTCACACTGTGGCAAAATGGATAATAGGATGTTATAGAGACCTAGAATTATACTAATTGGAAAAGACTAACGTGATGAAAGAAGTATTTTTGCGCAGGTAACCAAAGTGAATTATACACTATAATCAGCTTATTTGCACCGAGTAGTCCTGTCTATTAGACTTTCCACTTGTACTCTTATTCATTCTCATATATAATTACTAAGTTTTCAAATTCTCAGTAACCAATTGGCAATAAATTATTATTAATAAAGAGGTGAAGAACCGTCATGGGCAAAGTAAAAGGTCGGATGGACGAGAGTATTCTCGTTTGTGTCTACTATGGTCCAAATGGTGAACGTCTCATTAGACGCGGACATAAAATGGCGAGTATTATGGATTGTCCGATGTATATTTTAACAGTAGACGCTCTTCCATTCGATGAATTTGATGCAGAAAAGTCGGAATATGTTGAGCGCTGGAAAGAGCTCTCCGAAGAATTAGATGTTGAAGAATTCATTATCCGTGATAATGATAAACGCCCTTCCGCCAAAGTAATTGCAGAGGTCGCACACAAACACAACATTACACAAATCATTATTGGCCAGACTGCACAAAGCAGATGGGAAGAAATCACAAAAGGGTCTTTTATGAACGTATTACTACGTGAAATTACTTTTGTAGACTTCCATGTTGTTTCCGTTGATCGGGCTATTAAAGAGGAAGTTGATGGTATCTTCGAAAAGGGCGTTCGAGCTTATTTAGTTAAAGACGGAGACGGCTTTCGTATCAAGTTTACTTTATCGAAAGATGCTCAGTATGAAGGTATTTTCTTCAAAGAAATAGGTACTGATTTTAACAATGGGATTTTCAAGTTTATGGCAAACAGTAAAATGTGCAATGTACATATTACTGATGACCAAGTTGCAGACCCTTCAACTATTACTTGCAAGTTATAATATTTCCAGCGGAAGTCTCCTTCAAGGAGACTTCCGCTTTTTTCATGGCAAAAAACTCCACATTATATGCAAAGAAAAAAGGGCAGAAATTACTCTGCCCTCTCCTCGCCTACTATTTTGACTTCAAGTTCTAACTCAACGTCAAACTTCTTTTTCACTTCGGCTTTCACCATCTCAATTGTTCGAATGTAATCAGAAGCTGTTGCTTTATTTTTATTCACAATGAATCCTGCGTGCTTCATAGATACTTCTGCACCGCCGAATCCTCTGCCTTGCATTCCACTTTCTTGGATTAGTTTGCCTGCGAAATAACCGGGTGGTCTTTTAAACACACTTCCCGCCGATGGATATTCCAGCGGTTGTTTGGATTCGCGTTGATGCGTAAGATCGGCCACTTTTGCATCAATTTCTTCTTGAACACCAGTTGCAAGTTGAAAATCAGCCGACAATACATAATAACCTTCTTTAGTGATAATACTTTGACGGTAGCCAAGTTCCAATTCTTCTTTGGTAAGTACGACGAGTTCTCCCGTTTTCGTGAGTACCGTTGTTTGAACAATAATATCTTTTATCTCACCACCGTAAGCACCAGCATTCATCGCCATAGCGCCTCCAATAGATCCCGGAATTCCACAAGCAAATTCCAACCCAGTCAACCCTGCCGCAGCTGCACCTCTTGAAGCGTCGATTATGAGTGCACCACCCTCTGCATGTACAGAAGTTCCATTTATTCTAATTTCATTTAGTTTAGACAAGTGAAGAACAATTCCGCGTACACCACCGTCTCTAACAACCATATTCGATCCATTCCCTAAAAGAAGTAAAGGTATTTTTTTCTCATATGCGTAACGCACTGCGGATTTCGTTTCTTCAATGGTTGCTGGGATAACTAGTAAATCTGCTGAACCACCTAGTTTTGTCATCGTATATTTATTAAGTGGTTCATCTATTTTCAATATACCTTTTGTTATTTTAGTTTGAAGTTCATTAAACCAATGATGCTTTGACATCAACATACAGTCCTTTCGATAAAAACCTTTTCATCACTATAAGTATGCTCGGAATCTGTACTTTTGACAAGGCTTTCTAATAAAAAAAATATGGTAACATTTCACACTATTTCGTTTTAATTGGTAAGCTTAATTAAAATAGCTTGACTTCAAGGTAATATGCTTTATAATAAGAATTAGATTTAAAAAACTAAGGAGGAATTTTATTATGACAAAATGGAATATAGACGCTTCACATACAAGCGTTGGTTTTTCAGTAAAACACTTGATGGTTTCAAAAGTAAGAGGACGCTTCACTGGTTTGGAAGGTACACTTGAAGGAAATCCTGAAGATTTGACAGGCGCTAAGATTGAATTTAAAATCGACGCATCTACAATTCACACAAACAGCGTAGACCGAGACAACCACCTACGTTCTGGAGATTTCTTCGATACAGAAACATATCCGAACATTACGTTTGTTACGACAGACATTGTGAAAAAAGGAAACAATAAATATGAGCTCATTGGCGATCTTACAGTTAAGGACGTAACAAAAAAGGTTACGTTTAAAACAGACTACGAAGGTACAGCGGTAAACCCTTGGGGTGTAAAAACAGCTGCATTTGAAGCAGAAACTAAAATTTCTAGAAAAGAATTTGGTCTTACATGGAACCAAACGCTTGAAGCGGGCGGCGTTCTTGTAGGCGATGACATTAAAATCACAATTGATGTGCAAGCAAACCCAGCCGAATAAAAAAAAGTCCGGACATTCAATCGAAAAGATTGTGTGTCCGGACTTTTTTAACTATTTACTGTTAAATCGATCGAATGCCTTCTTCTTCAGTGACTTTTCGTAAGGCATCGGCAAATGTTTCTGCCGGTTGTGCACCAGAAATTGCATACTTTCGGTTAATAACAAAGAATGGAACTCCTTGTACGCCTACTTGTCTTGCTTCACTAATATCCGCTTTCACGTCTTCTGCAAACTCATCCGATTCAAGCATCTCATTCGCACGCTCTTGTGAAATCCCTGCGTCTACTGCGAGTTGTAGGAGAACTTCTTTACTTCCAACTTCTTTGGCGTCAATAAAGTTAGCACGCAATAAGCTTTCAGCTACAATTCCACCAAGGTTTTCTGTCTCTGCCAGTTTCACTAGACGGTGTGCATCAAATGTGTTGCCCGGTTTCATATTTTCAAAATCATAGTCCAAACCTACTGTCTTAGCTTGTTCAGAAATGTTATCAGTCATATTCACTGCTTCTTCTAGACTCATATTGTATTTTTTCGATAGAGCTTCGTGCATGCTCATTTCAGATGTTCGTGGTGAATTCGGATCAAGTTCATATGCCTTAAAAACAACTTCTACCTTATCTGTTAGTCCAGTAACCTCAAGTGCCTCTTCCAAACGACGTTTACCAATATAGCAAAACGGACAAACGTAATCCGACCATATTTCTATTTTCATTATATTTCACACCTTCCCATACCTCCATATTAAATCTTCACTAAGAAGGCAACAATGAATATGCCTGATTAAAATTATAGGGGGTATATCGATGTCCAAATCTTTATGGCTTTCGACAGCTTATCCGCTCGACAATTTTCCTACCTTACAGACGGACATCCAATGTGATGTGTGCATCGTCGGAGGCGGGCTAAGTGGGATAGCCAATGCTTATTTCCTTGCGAAAGAAGGTAAGAAAGTCATACTTCTCGAGAAAAATAAAATACTAGAAGGTGCTACTGGAAATTCAACAGGAAAATTTACTGCACAGCATACTCTCATTTATGGAAAATTAATAAAGAAGTTCGGTATAGAAGCCGCAAGACTCTATTACGATATAAATATAGAAGCATTAAACTTCGGAAAATCATTCACGGGCTCGGATGAATTGGTAGATGTAGATTCCATTTTGTATTCACAAACCAAAAGTGGGACTGATTTGCTAAAATATGAAGCCGAGGCCTACGAATCGCTTGGTATTCCAGGTGAGTTTGGCAGATATACCGAACTTCCGGTACGAATGGATGCAACACTTGCATTAATGAACGAATGTCAAATACACCCTGTACGCTTTGGGCAAAAGCTAGCCCAATTGGCCATTGAAGCTGGCGCACAAATCTTTGAGGATTCTGGTGTATTACTTATGGATTTAAAAGAAAATGAACTCACTCTCCATTCCCATCAAAAAGTACGATTCAAGAAACTTGTTCTTTGTACACATTATCCAATTGAGACACTACGAAGTATGCAAACCATGAAGTTATCTGTCAATCGCTCTTACATAGTTGCAGCAGAAGCAGACATCTTACTGCATGGCCAATACATTTCCGTCGACTTCCCCAAAAGATCGATTCGAACCGCAAGAATCGATGGGAAGACTTACTTTTTGTTGTCTGGCGAAAGTCATCCTGCTGGAGCTACAGGAAATACTCAAGTTCGATATGACCAACTCTTTTCTGAAGTTCAGGAAAACTTTGGACTGTCTGATTTCACACACGCTTGGTCAACGCAAGATCCACAAACGCCGGACATGATTCCCTATGCTGGCATACTATCTTCGGGAATGCCCCATGTGTATTTAAGTACGGGATATCGGAAATGGGGCCTTTCCAACTCACTTGTATGCGCAAGAATTATTAGTGATTTAATTGTCGGAAGGAGGAATTTTGCAACCGAATTATTTTCACCAACTCGTACAAATTTTGGAACTTCCCTCCTTCAAGCCTTAAAGAATACCGGACATGTAACAAAAGAGTTTGCTATCGGTTTTACATCGCGGAGAGACTCGCCTACATGTACTCATATGGGTTGTAAAACAAGATGGAATAGCGCGGACGAAACTTGGGATTGTCCATGCCACGGTTCCCGTTTTAGAAAAGATGGATCGGTCTTGGAAGGTCCAGCTACAAAACCACTCGACTTGTAATGTAATGAGTCCCTATTTTCGGTATACTACCGTTAAAGGGGTGTTCAAATGACTTTAAGAGAAATAAAGAGGGTGCGATGGACCGATGAAGATCGCTATCCATTTAACCCAGATCTTATACAAAATTTTGAATCGCTCAAACTGGACGTTCCAGTCACAATAATTGCGGGTGATAACGGTAGCGGAAAAACGACTCTTTTAGAAGGAATAGCAGCCGCTGCGGGAAGCACATTAATAAGTGGAGAACATATGGAAATGGATAAATCCTTTTCTCCCGCATTTGAATTGGCAGACGAACTAAAACTCATTTGGTCCGTGAAGACTGGAAACGGCTTCTTTTTCAGGGCGTCTGATTTCATCACATATACAAGAAGCTTGGCAAATATCCGCGAAGAAGCTCGTATCACCATGGAAGAAATTAAAAAACGTGATCCAAATAGTCTTGAAATTTTACCCTATGCTAGAACGTATTATGAACTTCGTCATCTATACGGGGAGGGTCTTGATAAAAGGTCCCACGGGGAGAGTTTTCTTGATTTGTTTCAAGCAAGATTTAACCCGAATGGATTTTATATTTTGGACGAGCCCGAAGCACCACTATCACCAAGCAAGCAACTTACATTGCTTGCTATGATGCATGACATGGCGAAAAAAGGCGCAAGATTTCTCATATCTACGCATTCTCCAATACTTATGGCTTATCCAGGGGCAGACTTATATGAGATTCAAGAAGGTGAACTTGTAAAACTTCCATTCGAAGAGATTGGGCATGTCCGTTTAACTAAGGACTTCTTGCAAGAACCCGAACGCTATTTCAGACACTTATTTGATTGAATACAAAACAGGCTACACCGATTTGACTGGTGTAGCCTGCTTTTATTCGCTTTTATTTCAACGCTTCTGTTAAGACGGGTACAATTTGCATCTTTCTTGAAACGATTCCTTTTAACATTCCGCGATTGTTTGAGAGTGCTACGTTGAACGCCGAGCTCGCACGTTCGGCTTCTTTTCCTAGTGCTAAAAAGGTAGAGTCGTTATGGATAATATCTGTAACTACGAAGAGGAACAAACCTAATCCTTTTTCTGCAATTACGCGGTATATAAGGTCTTCAAGTTCACCTTGCTGACTCATTATGGATTCGACGTCCACTGCATTTACTTGTGCAATTTCAATTTTAATTTCATCAATCATGAATTCTTTAGCATCCAGTGCAATTAAATCCTCAAGTGATTTGCCGCTCAGATCAGTTCCAGCCTTCAGCATTTCAAGTCCGTAAACGAGTGGATCTGTTTCACAAATCAAAGCGAGTTCATCCGCGGCCAAACGATCTTCCTCTGTGAATGTAGGAGATTGAAATAAAAGAGAGTCCGAAATAATAGCTGACAACATAAGTCCGGCAATGTTTTTCGGAATTTCAATGCCGTTTTCTTTATACAGCTTTTTCACAATCGTTGCTGTACAACCAACCGGCTCCGCTCGGTAATAAAGTGGATCACTTGTTTCGAAGTTTGCAATTCTATGATGATCAATCACTTCAATAATTTGTACATCTTCAATGTCATCGACACTTTGCTGCTTCTCATTGTGATCGACTAAAATAACTCGTCCCACTTCGGTAGCAGCTTTCTCTATAAGTCGTGGAACTTCAAAGCCAAAATGCTCTAATGCGTAGGCTGTTTCACCTGTTACCGTACCCAGTCTAACCGCTTCAACATTCATGCCCAATTGCTCTTTTAAATAGGCATAACTAATCGCCGCTGTAATTGAGTCGGTATCGGGGTTTTTATGTCCAAAAACAAATACTTTTTCCATTCAAAATTTCCTCCTGCTCTTCTATAAAATATAGTATCTATAGTATCACAAATTCTTACCTAACAAAATCGAAGCAAGTCCCTCATTGTTTTCAACAAAGTCAGCCAAAGTATACGAATCTAACACTTTAAAATAAGCATCCAATGCATCATGCAAGACATTTTTCAATTTACATACTGGCGTAATGACACATTGATTCGTAGCACAATTAAAACATTCGACAAGATGAAAATCTTCTTCTGTCTTACGGACAATATCACCTATATTAATATCACCTGGTTTTACATTTAAACGAATACCGCCGCCACGTCCACGAATTGTTTCAATAACACCTATTTTTCCGAGCTCGTGCGTAACTTTCATCAAATGATTTTTAGATATATTGTAGGCATCTGAAATTTCTTGTATCGTAGACAGCTCTTTATCGCCTTTTACACCTAGATATAGAAGAACGCGTAGAGAAAAATCCGTATACATTGTTAGACGCATTATTTCACCGTCCCATCCTTTTTTAATTATAGCCTTTGTGGCCGTTTCGTGAAAGAATTGTGGCTAAATCAACAACAATCCTTAAAGATGTATATTGGATATATCTTTAATTATCGATATCGTTTATTCTAAAAGCATACGAACAAGAGAGGTTGTGCAGATCAATGTTATCACAAGACACAATGAAAATTATCAAATCTACTGTACCAGTATTGGAGCAACACGGAAATACAATCACAACTGTTTTTTACAAAAATATGTTCGAAGCTCACCCTGAACTTCTAAACGTTTTCAACAGCGTAAACCAATCTCAGGGGCGCCAGCAAGCAGCACTTGCAAACACTGTTTATGCAGCTGCGGCAAACATAGATAATCTTGCAGCAATTATGCCTACAGTGATTCAAATCGCACATAAACATAAATCACTTGGTATTACAAAAGATCAATATCCAATCGTAGGATATTACCTACTCGGTGCGATTAAAGAAGTACTTGGCGATGCTGCGACTCCTGAAATCATTGCCGCTTGGGGTGAAGCATATGGCGTCATCGCAGATGTATTCATCAACATAGAAGACGTAATGTATGCGGATGCCGAACAAATGGATGGCGGCTGGAGAACATTCAAAGATTTCACCATTGAAAATAAAGTGGTGGAAAGCGAAGTCATTACATCTTTCTATTTAAAACCTGTTGACGGGATGAAATTACCTTCTTATAAGCCAGGACAATACATCTCCCTTCGCATCAATATTCCAGGAGAAAAAAACACATTAATTCGCCAGTATAGTTTATCACAAGCTGAAAACGGTGAAGAATATCGTATTTCTGTGAAGCGCGAACAAGATTTCGAACCGAACGGTAAAGTATCTTGCCACCTTCATAACCAATTAACCGTAGGCGATACAATTGAAGTAAGTATTCCAGCAGGTGTTTTCCACCTAGACGTTGAAAATACAACGCCTGTTACACTCATAAGCGGTGGAGTCGGAATTACACCAATGATGAGTATGTATGAAACAATTGCGAAAGAAACACCAAACCGACCTGTAACATTTTTGCATTCGGCACGATCACGTTCGCATCACGCATTTGGAGATAGATTGCTTAAACTAAATGCTTCACTTACAAATTCAAACTATGCTGTACTTTATTCAGAAGAAGGCGATGGCTTCATTTCACATGAATTCCTCGCGACTAATGTATTGGAAGGCAGCGATGTCTATGTATGTGGACCAACACCTTTCATGCAATCTGTACTTCGAGATCTCTATGCACTTGGAATGCCGGAAGATAAAGTTCACTTCGAATTTTTCGGCCCTGCAGTTCAATTAGAACTCGTTGAAGCTTAATAAGCACTTCAGTCAAAATAAAACAGCCATTATCCAAGTTGGATAGCGGCTGTTTTTTGTTCGAATTTTTTTATATAATCGATGCTTAAATTATTAAACACATCCGGCTGATCAATATTGCATACATGTCCAGAATCTTTTATTTCAATAAATTCAAATACATCAATCTGACTCACTACCTCTTTAATGGACGGCATAAATAAATAGTCTTGATCCCCCATTAGAAATAAAGTCGGTATAGAAGTCGTTGAAATTTGAAGTCGGTATAAATAAGGATTGATAAATTTCATAAGTGCAAACCACTTAATAAATTCCTTTTGGCACATCCGTTTCGCTTGGTTGACGAATGCGAGTCTAGATTCCTCATGTTGTTTTCGAGGCATTAAAATATACGCAAACAATTGATATAGAAGCATATATGGAATAAAACGCTTCGTTAAGCGAGCAATCCACAGTAAGGTTTTCGTTCGAATGTCAAAACGAATAATTGCGCCTCCAAGAATGAGCGATTTCACCCGTTCTGGATTAGTGTCCGCAATCGTTTGTGCAACAATTGTTCCAAGTGATATCCCAATGACATGCGTAGAGGCAATCCCAACCTCATCTAGTACGTCTACTACTTCTTTTGAGACTTCTTTGAATGTATCTCCCTTTTTCCAGAGATCTCGTTCAGATTGTCCGTGTCCACGAAGATCAATCAGAAGTATATTATGTTCTTTCCTAAATCCTCTTATTTGCTTGTACCAAATAGATGAGCTTCCGCCTGCACCGTGGACGAAAGTAACCCATGGAGAAGACGGGCTAATTTCATATGTTTTGTAATGAAGCAAGCCGTTCACCCTTCCTAGTATTATACTTACTATTAAACCATTATTCGCGGGTTCCTTTCAACTTCTATATACGTTCTTTCACATATTTCGTCAAATAAGCTTCATAGAATAGACATTTTTTTAATATAGAAAAAAAGAGTGCCCCAAATTTCGGGACAATCTTATCTCTTTACTTTGTCCGGTAACCTAAAGGATGCAAAAATTAGTGCTGCCACGAGGAACGTTCCTAGATATCCGATTGTTGGATAAAATATCGCTACCAGATCTGTAAATCCGACAAAGCTTGCCGCAAAACCAATCATAAGGGTTATGAACACAAATACCTTGAACTTGACTGTACCGATTGTAATGAAGCGTGCACCGAAGGCATAAAACATACTTACTGCCGTATTAAAAATCATACCAAATAGAATGAACGCCATGAAAACCCCAAATATTGGAGAAATACTATTCACAAGTCCCAACATAGGTAAACTAAGATTGGCAACTTCTTCAACTTTCGAGTATATTGCTAAATTACTCAGTACAATAAGTAATCCAATACCGAGTCCTCCAACAAGTCCACCCCACGCCGCAACTCTTTCATCTTCTTCAGTACCACCCATCACAATGGCCATTGAAGCCCCAACTGCAATATTAAAGGATACATAATTGATGGCAGAAATGAACCAATTCGGCAATGATGTTTCTAAGTCCAAAGCGATTGGATTGAGTGCAGTAAAGGACTCACCCATTGTTACTAAACTATAAATTGCAACAATAATGACGGTTAATACTAAAAAGGGTGTAATGCTACCAATTACAGCGACTACTTTTTCCACGTTAAGCATAACAGTCAACAAAACGAGAATTACCAATATAAGACTACCTAGGAAACTTGGCAATCCGAACTGTTGATTTAAATTCGCGCCCGCTCCCGCAATCATTACTACACCTACACCAAACAAAGTAAAGATGATAATGTAATCCACGATAATTCCTAAATAACGCCCACTTATTTTATATACAACTTCTTTATGGGATGTGGTACGCATCCGACTGCCAAGACGAGTTAATGTCATCCCCAAATATGCAAACAACGCAGTCGCAATTATTGTTCCGATAATTCCAAGAAGACCAAAGCTTGTAAAGTATTGTACTATTTCTCGTCCAGAAGCAAATCCAGCACCGACAACGATACCAATGAAAGCGCTTCCCATTTTTAAAACCTTTTTCATGTTGACCTCCAATTTATAATGCCGCCAATCGAGATGACTAGTCTGCCTAGTATTCATAATGCTAGGACTGAAGTTTGTGACTCTGACTTAACTTATCACTATTTAAATAATAGTTCAACATTAAAAAAAGACCGAATAAACGGTCTTTTCACAATCAATTCTCTTCATTTTCCAATAGACCTACTTTAAGGATTGTAACAAGTAATTTCAGACCAGGACTAAAATACTTACCTCTATAAACATGTTTTTCACACCATTCTACTTACCTAAAACACAAAACATATTAACGGTATTTAGATACATATTTAGACCCTTTTTCAAAAAAGCGCCACGGATAATCTACTGCTTCGCCTGTGTTTCCTATCCCAACCCTAGGGCCTGTCTCAATTTCCTTGACTTCAGGCCCTTCAGAAATGAATAAAGGCTTTTCAGACCAGTGGTGGCCGTAATACTTCATCGTGATGCCAAGCGCCTTAGTGAGCTTCCCAGGGCCATTTGTCCAGTCCTTCATTTGAATTTTCTCGCCGCGATTCATCTGCATTTGTTCAAAACCCTCTATAGGTTCTGCCGCGCGAATTAAAACCCCGTGAGGCACGCCAACAGCACCACTCACCACATTCATCAGTATATGAGTATGCATTTGATACGTGTAAACCAGTCCAGCTTCTTTAAACATTACTTCTGTTCGTTTCGTTGGTTGATTGCTAAAACTGTGAGCTGCCCGGTCAATCGGTCCCTGATATGCCTCTGTTTCAACAATCCGAGCAACAAGGTAAGGAACCGAGGATCCCGGAGGCTGCTCATGAACAATGTATTGTCCTATTAAATTCCTTGAAAGCTCTAGGACAGGTGCTTGGAAAAATGTTTGATCTATAGGTTCATACATAGGAATACTCCACTCCTCGACTGTATTCTACCTATTTACTCTTTAATTAAACCCTTTTCAATAAGAAAGTCTCTCGCTACATCTTCAGGCTTGTCCTTATCCAAATCTACACGCGCATTCATTTTCAGCATATCTTCCTCTGTAATTTGACCTGCGAGTTTATTTAATGTTTTTTCAAGGTCAGGGAATTTAACTAATGTCTCTTGTCGAACAATGGGTGCGGCATCGTATTTCGGGAAAAATCCAAGATCATCTTTAGTGGTTGCTAAATCAAACATTTGGATTCGACTATCCGTTGTGAATGCTGGAATCACATCTACATCGCCATTTTTCACTGCTTCATACATTACATTTGGATCCAGACTTTTAGTTTCTTTAAAGTTAAACGGATAAGCTACAATCATATCTTCATAGCCGTCACCTTTACGTTCATAAAACGCATGAGGAGCACCAAAAACTACCTCTTCGTTGCCAGTTTGGGCTGCGAGTTCCGAGTAAGTCCCAGCATCATATGATTTTTCTTTCGAATACGCTAATGTGTAACCATTCTCAAAGCCAAGAGGTTCCAGCCATGTGACACCAAATTCCTCTTCATACCCTTTTTTTACCCGCTCAAAAACACTTGCAGAACTTTCACCGGAATCGGATTCTTCCTTCAGTACATCTTTAAGTCCTGTCCCTGTATATTCCACATAAACATCAATGTCCCCTTTTTCAAGGGCAGGCGTCATAATAGCCACTTCACCTAGTCCATCCTTAATTTCAACTTTATAATCTGTTTCACTTTCAATATATTGCCCTAAAATATGAGGTAAAATGAACTGCTCTGTCCATGGTTTTCCACTGATTACAATTTCATCTTTATTACTACAAGCTGAAAGTAAAAGTACAGTTGCTAATAATACAATACCTAATCCTTTTTTCACGTCAAATTCCTCCTATGCTTCTTTCGCGCCTTTTGGTGTCACTTTCTTTTCAATCCATTTCAATAAAAAGTCAAATGCAATTGCAAGAAGTGCAACCGGTATTGCTCCCGCTAACACCAGAGAGTTATTATAAGATTGTAATCCTCTGTAAATCACATCTCCAAGCCCACCAGCACCTACAAAAGTTGCCAGCGTTGCAATTCCTACAGTCAAAACCGTGGCCGTTCGAATCCCTGCCATAATAACCGGAAGTGCAATCGGAAACTCGATTTTCTTTAAAATCTGATTTTTAGTCATACCCATACCTCGCCCAGCTTCGATAATTGACTCATCGACACCGGTTAGACCTGCATACGTATTCCGGACAATTGGTAATAGTGCATAAATCACGAGCGCAATCAGTGCTGTCTTTGAACCTATCCCAATAATCGGAACAAGTATACCGAATAAAGCAAGACTTGGAATCGTTTGTAAAATTGCTGTCACACCAATAATAGGTTCCGCAAAACGACGATATCGAGCAACAAGCATACCAACCGGTAAGGCTATCAAAATCCCTATAAAAAGTGCTGAAAACGATAAGAAAATGTGTTGAATGAATGCTTCTATTACCAAGTCCGAGCGACTGCTAACCGTTTCAATAAAGTCTCTCACGACGAACCACCACTTTTCATTGAGGCTTGTAACAGCGAGTGATGTCCTATGTAACCTAGAATTTGTCCATCTTTCTTAACTGCCAAACGGTGATTCGGGGCTTCATCCAACAGAGCAATCGCCTCACTAACCGTAATCGATCCATTGACTTCATTTGCTAATCCGTCCCATGACTGATCGTAATAGTGCACGAATTCACTAAGTTTCTGTTGACCGAAATCGCGTTGACGTGCGATACGATCAATTCCTATAAAATCACGCACGAAATCCGACTCCTGTTGTTCAATCAGTTCGGAAGGAGTCCCTATTTGTTCAATTTGTCCTTCTCGCATAACGATAATTTCATCTGCAATTTCAAGTGCTTCATCCATATCATGGGTAACAAAAACAATCGTTTTCTTGATTTTCATTTGTAAATTCTTTAATTCTTTTTGCAATTGTTCTCTACTAATTGGGTCCAATGCCGAGAATGGTTCGTCCATTAATATAATGTTCGGATCACTTGCGAGGGCACGACTTACACCTACGCGTTGTTGCTGTCCGCCCGATAATTCAAAAGGATAACGCTTTTTAAATGTATCTGGCTCCAAACCCACCATCGTAAGTAACTCATCCACGCGAACATTTATTTTCTCCTTGTCCCACTTCAATAGTTCGGGCACAAGTGAGATATTATCCTCAATTGTCATATGTGGAATGAGACCTATACGCTGAATTACATAGCCAATCGAGCGTCTTAACTCAACCACGTCCCGATTCGAAATTGGTTCTTCATCAATCCAAACTTTGCCTTCAGACGGTACTTCCAAACGATTTATCATACGCATTAGTGTCGTTTTTCCACATCCACTTGGCCCAATTATCACGGTAAGCTTATGTGTTTTAATCGTTACGGACACATCTTTTAAAGCCTCAGTTCCATCAGGAAATCTTTTAGTTACATTTTCAAACCGAATCACAGCATCACTCCTATCTTCAAAACCTACCTTGCGTCGCACTAAAACACCTTTTCAAGAGTATACGTTTGTTAGGGCCTTGGACTTATCCTCTCTATTTCCCCACTTGTCATTTTCTAAAACCTATTGGATATTTGCGAGCAGACGTCCGATTTTCAACCAATCCTCATCGAGCGTAGGTCTATGTGACGGTCGATAAAAAACGGATGCCGGGTGGAACGTAGGAACGATTGTAAAGCTTTCATTCGTCCAATGAAACGATGTGTCCTCAAGATCATTCAAATACTGTACAGGACGTTGAAGCAACTCACCGTGAAGATCTGTTACTCTTGCAGTCTTCCCCAATAATCTTTGAAGACCTACATTCCCCAGCGTCACAATAAGTTGTGGCTCAATATTGGCAAGTTCATAATCAAGAATTGGCGCATGTGCCACTATTTCTTTTATTGTCGGAGGACGATTGTATTTGCGCTCTGTTAATGACCCATCCCGATTTTTCTTCGAACCCCATCGATACGGCCTACTTCTCACGGCACTTGTAATATAAACATCTTCACGAGTTAAACCAATTGTTGATAAAGATTTCATCAGTTCCGTTCCAGCACGGCCAATAAACGGTATTCCATCCACCAGCTCAAACTCACCAGGTGCTTCCCCAATAAGCATTAATACTGGCTTTTTTGGACCGCCTCCATAAAGAAATCCATCAACAGGAAAACCTTCAATTCGCTTTTTACCTATTGCTGCAATCGACTCAGGTATACGAAACAACAACGATCCCACCTTCCTACAAGTGTTTTTCTCAATTAAAAAGAGTCTACCCAGAAGAGGTAGACTCACATTCATTCCAATTCCAATTGTTTCGTCTCTGTCCCTAGGAATACAACCGCAAATACCGCGATTACGATTGCTACGCTGAAAATGCTGAATATAAAACCAAATTCAAAGCCTCTAGCCAAAAGAACACCTACGAGTAGAGGACCAAATATACCTCCCACTCTTCCAACCGCAGCGGCCATTCCTGAACCTGTTGCGCGAATGGCTGTAGGGTATTGTTCCGGGGAATACGCATACAGCGCACCCCAAGCTCCCAAGTTGAAAAAGGATAAGAGCGATCCGTAGAGGATAAGCATTGAAAGTGTTTCTGCATTCCCAAATAAAAATGCACTTGTAGCAGTACCGAGGAGGTACGTAGCTAAGACGAATTTCCGTCCAGCCCTTTCAATTAACCAAGCGGCTGAAAAATAACCAGGCAATTGAGCAAGCGTCATAATAAGAACGTATTGAAAACTCTTGATCATAACAAAGCCTTTCAGCACCATGACACTCGGTAGCCATAAAAACATTCCATAATATGAAAAGACAACCATAAACCAAACAATCCAAAGCATAAGCGTTCTTTTAATATATTTTTTTGACCATAGGCTTGTAAGTTTCGATACCATCGATTGTTTTGGTTTCCCATCCTCAACAAACTTCGGTGAATCCGGTAAGTTTCTACGAAGATATAGTGCATAAAATGCCGGAAGCGCCGTTATAATGAGTGCGATTCTCCAACCGTATGAAGGTATAACAAAGTAAGCGATTAGTGCCGCAATCAACCAACCGGCTGCCCAAAAGCTCTCCAGTAATACTACTACTCGTCCACGTTCGTTTGCTGGAACACTTTCTGAAACGAGTGTTGATGCTACAGGTAGCTCTCCGCCTAATCCTGCTCCTACAAAAAAACGTAAAATTAAAAATGCTGTTAGCGTCATAGAAAATGCGGATAATCCACTTGCGATCGAAAAAAGGACTATCGTGAGCATAAATACAGTTTTTCTCCCAATACGATCCGCTAGTAAACCAAAACCAAATGCACCGACGGCCATACCAATTGAATTGACACTTCCAATCCAACCCGCTTGGGTAGATGTTAAGTTCCAATCAATTGCAATTGCCGCAATTACAAAGGATAGAATTCCTACATCCATTGCGTCAAACATCCATCCCGTTCCAGCCAGCCCCAATAATTTATTCCTTGAAATCTCTTTGTTTTTCTTAGCCAATTCCTTCATAGCCTCCGATGTATACCCCTATGTCATGACACTAGTCCACTATACTGTATTTGCCGCCCTATGGCAAAATGTTTTGAAGGTAAAAAAAGGATTGGCTCAGTTACGAACCAATCCCATTCTTATTAACCATTATAGCGCTGCTTCTACTTCTTTAATCATTTCCTTCATTGAAAGCAATCCGCCGCCAGACAAGTACCAGTACTCGCCGTTTAGATAAACCATTTTATCATTTTTAAATGCATCTGTTTTTATTACTAAATCATTTTCAAGTGAATCTTTTACGCTAGATTCATTCCCAATAGCCGCGTCACGGTCGATAACGAAAAGAATGCCCGGATTGGTAGAGAGAATATATTCAAACGTAATATTTTGCCCATGTGTAGAAGCTTCAATTTTCTCGTCTGCAGGTGCAAACCCAAACACATCATGGATAATACCAAAGCGTGAACTTGGACCATAAGCACTTACTTTACCTTCAGTTCCTAACACAATAAGAGATTTTTCTTCTACAGCAGAAGCTTTTTCTTTAATTGCAGCAATTTGGGCATCGATTTCAGCAAGTTCTGATTTCATATCGTCTTCTTTGCCGAAGATTTCACCAACTAATTCCATATTATGTTTGAATGACTCCATGTAGTTTGAATAATCGAGACCGACAAATACTGTGGGTGCAATTTCCGCAAACTGATCATACATATCTGCTTGACGAGCAGATATAAAAATCACATCTGGCTTCAATGCGTGAAGTGCTTCAAAGTCAGGTTCTTTCAAGCTGCCGAGGTTTTTGTACTTAGAATCTTCGTATTTACTTAGATATCCCGGAATGTTCGATTGTGGAAGCCCTGCTACTTCGACACCTAATTCGTCAAGTGTATCAAGCACGCCAAAGTCAAAAACAACTACTGTTTCAGGGTTTTTATTGATTTCAACTGCGTTCGTATCTAGTTCGTGTTTGATAGTTACCTTTTCAGCCTCTGCTTCAACAGCTGGTTCTTTATCGGTAGTTCCTGAAGTTACAGGTTTCTTCTCATCTTTCGTGCCACATGCCACCATCACGACTAGTAAAGCCATCATCATAATTGTTAGTAGTACTTTTTTCATCCCAAAACCATCCTCTTCTTTTTTTAAAATGAATTACGAATTAAAATAAACGCATATACGACAATTACTCATTTGCTTTATCGGTATTTCCATATCGTAAATTTCTCTTAATGATTCCGAATTTATAATATCATTCGTAGGTCCATCTCTTACGACTCGGCCCTCTTTTAGTGCAACGATGCGATCTGAATAAACCGAAGCAAAGTTAATGTCATGAAGAACGATAACAACCGTTTTTCCAAGTTCATCCACAAGTCTTCTAAGAATTTTCATAATCTGTACAGAGTGCTTCATATCTAAATTGTTAAGTGGTTCGTCGAGTAAAATATAGTCCGTATCTTGAGCTATAACCATTGCAATAAATGCCCGTTGCTTCTGCCCACCCGATAGTTCCTCGAGATAATCGTGCTCCATATCCATCAATTCCATGTAATCCATCGATTGATTGATGATTCGTAAATCCTCTGCACCCAGCCGTCCTCTGGAATGCGGAAACCGACCAAAGGAGACGAGCTCCCGAACAGTCAATCTAACATTCATGTGATTCGCTTGCTTCAATATCGACACACGTTTTGAAAACTCATTGGATTTCATTTTTTTCACATTATCGTTATCGACAAGAACTTCACCCGTATCTGCATCTAAAAGACGACTCACCATTGAAAGAAGCGTTGATTTACCCGCCCCGTTTGGTCCAATGAAGGAAGTGATCTTCCCACGATGAATATCCACACTTACCTTTTCAACGACCGCTTTTTTGCCATAATACTTACTAATTTCACGGACCTGGATCATGTAGATCGACTCTCCTTTAATAGTAGATAGATAAAGTAAATTCCGCCAACGAAATTGATAATAACGCTTAGGGTTGTAGAGAATGTAAAGACGCGTTCAACAATCCACTGCCCGCCAACGAGTGCAATAACACTCATAGCTGATGCACCGATAATAAGTACAGAGTGTTTATACGTTTTAAAAAACTGGTAGGACAAGTTGGCAACGATAAGACCAAAAAACGTAATCGGTCCTACTAGAGCTGTTGAAACCGCGATTAAGATTGAAGACAATATTAAAATCTTTTTAACGACCTTATTGTAGTTGACGCCTAAATTGATCGCTGTATCTCTTCCAAGCGAAAGGACATCAAGATCATTAATCGATTTCCAACCAATTAGTAAAGAAATCCCTACAATCGCAAGAGCCCACCAAACGAGATCACCACCGACATTATTAAAGCTCGCAAACATTTTGTCTTGAACGAGCAAAAATTCATTTGGATCAATAAGCACTTGTAAAAATGTCGATATACTACCGAAAAATGTGCCTACAATTATTCCAACCAATAGAAGGAAGTAGATTGGCCGTTTCCCTGATTTAAATAAGAAACGGTATAAAACTAAAGCGAATACAACCATTGCAGCAATCGATACTATAAAGTTGATATGTTTATTAACAATCATTACATGACTCGAACCAAGAAAAAAGATAATAACAGTCTGCAGCAATAGATAAAGTGAATCTAGCCCCATTATGCTCGGTGTCAAGATACGATTATGTGTGATTGTCTGAAAAATAACAGTTGAATACGCAACAGCCACTCCCGTAATCACCATCGCTAATACTTTGATGCCACGACGCGGTAGTGCATAATCAAAACTTCCGTTCAAACCTTGGAACAGATATAGACCACAGAAAACAGCTGCAATAGCAGTGAGTACAATTATTTTTGTGAAATTACGCATAGGCTTTCCTCCTAAACAACAAGAATAGGAAGATCCCACTACCAATAACACCAACCATGAGACTAATTGAAATCTCATACGGATATATAAGAATCCTACCTAATATGTCGCAAACAAGTAAAAAAACTGCGCCCAGCAGTGCGGTATGCGGCAACGTTTTCTCAATATTATCGCCTTTAAAAATAGATACGATATTTGGAATGATTAAACCAAGAAAAGGAATCATTCCGACTGTCAACACAACTGTTGTCGTAATTAGTGCTACAAGCACCAATCCTATATTGACAATTCGCCTATAAGCAAGTCCGAGGTTTCTAGAGAAGTCTTCTCCCATGCCTGCCACAGTAAAGCGGTTTGCATACAAGTAGGCAATCACAAGAACTGGAATACTTATGTAAAGAAGTTCATAACGCCCTTTCATAATCATCGAAAAATCACCTTGTAACCAAGCCGACATATTTTGGATGACATTCGATCTGAATGCAAAGAACGTTGTTACAGATGATAAAATACTACCGAACATGAGACCGACAAGTGGAATGAATATTGCATCCTTAAACTTAATACGGTCAAGAATTTGCATGAATAAGAAGGTTCCACCAAGTGCAAATGCGAAGGCAACAATCATTTTTTCAAGCGTTGAGGCATTTGCAAATAACAGCATGGACACAAGAATCCCAAGTCGCGTTGCATCAAGCGTTCCCGCTGTTGTCGGTGAAACAAACTTATTTCGACTTAGCTGTTGCATAATGAGCCCAGCTATACTCATCCCTGCACCTGCAAGGAGAATAGCAATTAATCTAGGTAAACGACTAATTAAAAAAATTTCAGTTTCCTCGGATTTGAAATCTAGCAGATCCATCGGTGTAATACTACTCACACCTACAAATAAAGATATGAGTGATAGAACGATAAGTGCTAGGAATAAATAACGTTTCTTCATGGGTAACCCCGATATAAATTATTTGAATCTAATTGAGAATCCAGTACTGAAAACCATTATCAATTAGGCTCAATACCTACTATATATCAAGGGATAGTGGAGTGTCAACCTATAATTGAAAATGATTCTCACTCTCTTTTCATTGAGAATTCAAGAGGTTATATTAATAAATTCTAAAAAAACGCACACTCCCCTATAGGTAAAGTGTGCGTTCCAGCTATTATTGTTCCACAGCGTTATCAATTACTTCTTGTGGAATTTTTATTTCTTTAATTTCATTTATTTTGGTAATCTGCGCTTTTGTATTTTGCTTAACCCTTAACATTTCATCACCAGCTGGCATCTCAATATCTAAAACCATATTAAAGGCGTTTGTGTAAAATGTCTTTTTATCGATAAAGATTTCATAATCCATTTGGTGAATAATCATAGTTTCCAATGCCGCTAATTCTTCTTCACCCATACCTTCTGTCATACCACTTGCATCTAGTTGTTCTTTTACGAGCTCTTGAAAGTTTTCACCGGACGCTTTTAATTTCAATATATAGTTTTTGTCATCCTGTTCAAACTTGAAATCTTCTACGTATTTCACAAGTGTTCCAAAATCCAATGTCGGATCTGCACTATCCAAAATCGATTCCGATAATTGTTCAAGCAACTCATTTGGAAGTTGAATCCACGAATCCGAATCAGGTTCTTTCATGAAAAAGCCATCTGAAGTCATATACGTTTCAGCTTGTATAGATTCATCGACGCCTTCCATTTCCATTTCCATCCTTTGGTACATAGACATTGGCTCTAAAACCATATCCATCTCCATAAATGTTTTACTTTCCATGTCTAAATCTTCACCTGGCATTTTTATGTTTTGCGTCATCTCAATTTCAGCATGCATACTCTTTTGATTTTCAGATGCCTCCTGAGTTTTCTGGAATAATTCTTGAATCGTCAATTCACTACTAGTTGCTGATTCTTTTCCAGGTTCCCCTTCGGCTATATCATTACATGCTGCCAGTCCTAATACAAGAACCCCCACCGAAAAAAACTTCAACCAATTTCTCAATGATATCGCTCCTTTTCTCTTTTACCTATACTAACATATACGTATATTTCTTGAATAAGTTCCCAATCTAATCGATATCGCTTAAAATAATGTCTAATGCACTACACCTAAAGATGTACCTGTTTAACCAAATCACATGCTCTATTATTTCGACTTTTGAAATATATCGTCGTTTTCTCTCCAAAAATCCGCTATACTATCCATTATGAACAGAAAGGGGATTATTTAATTGTTAATAAAGTTCTTTTCCTATTATAAACCGCATAAACGACTTTTCATTATCGATTTTTCAAGTGCAATTTTCGTTGCATTACTTGAACTTGCCTTCCCTTTAGCCGTTCAGTGGTTCATCGATAAGCTGCTTCCAAGTGGCGATTGGGGAAAAATCGTCACCATCAGCATCCTACTGTTAACCATCTACATATTCAGTACATTTTTACAATACATTGTCAGCTATCTTGGTCATAAGCTCGGCATTAATATAGAAACGGACATGCGTCAACAACTGTTCAATCATGTGCAAAGACAGTCGTTCCGATTCTTTGATAATACAAAAACAGGCCATATTATGAGCCGGATTACGAATGATTTATTTGATATCGGAGAACTTGCTCATCATGGACCCGAAGATTTATTCATCGCAATCATGACACTTGTCGGCGCATTTATATTGATGTACAGCATCAATCCAGAACTAGCACTTATTGCAATCGTTATGGTACCTCTGCTAATAATCTTAGTTACGTTTTGTAATATTAAAATGAATGCCGCTTGGACGAACATGTACGGTAAAATTGCGGATGTGAACGCACGTGTTGAGGACAGCGTTTCAGGCGTACGTGTCGTGCAATCTTTTACAAACGAAGATTTTGAAATTGGTCGTTTTAAAAAAGATAATGGCAACTTTAGAATCGCGAAACTCGTTGCTTACAAAGTGATGGCCTGGACCCATTCGAGTATGTATATGATGACCCGATTGATGACTCTCGTTGTTCTAGTCGTCGGTGCTTGGTTTACAATCACTGATAAAATAACTCCTGGTGAACTCGTAGGATTTATTTTATTCGTCAATTTGCTTATTAAGCCCGTCGACAAAATCAGCGCTCTTTTGGAATTGTATCCAAAAGGAATGGCAGGATTTCGAAGGTTCCAGGAATTAATCGATGTAGATCCTGATATCGAAGATCTACCTGATGCGGTCGAAGTAGAACATTTAAATGGAGACATTGCATTCGATAATGTTCACTTTATGTACGATGCACATAACGAAGTCCTATCGGGAATCAACTTGAAGATTAAATCAGGCGAAACCGTAGCCTTCGTTGGTCCTTCCGGAGCTGGAAAAACGACGATTTGTTCACTTATCCCTCGTTTTTACGATGTAACTGAAGGTGCAATAACAATTGATGGAATGGATATTCGTAATATAACAACGAAATCTCTACGACAACAAATCGGGATTGTTCAACAAGACGTCTTTTTATTCACAGGTACGATTCGAGAAAATATTGCTTACGGTAAAGGCTCGGCGACAGATGAAGAAATATTCGAAGCCGCAAGAAAAGCACATTTAGAATCAATGATTGACGGGCTTCCACTTGGCTATGAAACTCAAATTGGAGAACGCGGACTCAAACTTTCCGGCGGACAGAAACAGCGTCTTGCCATTGCCCGTATGTTCTTGAAAAATCCACCAATCCTAATTTTAGATGAAGCGACATCTGCACTCGATACAGAAACAGAACGCATCATTCAACAATCGCTCGCAGAACTTGCAGAAAACCGAACAACACTCATCATCGCACACCGACTCGCAACAATTCGTGATGCAGACCGGATTCTAGTTGTCACAGAAGAAGGTATTACCGAGGACGGAAAATACGACGATTTGGTCAATAAAGGCGGCCAATTCGCCCGTTTGCATAACATCCAATTTAAAGAGGTTAGAAGTTAGGACGACGTTGCGAGGTTTTCGGGAAACGTTGAGAGGTTTGGACAGAACATTGCAAGGTTTCCTAATAACGTTGCGAACTTTGGGAAAAACGTTGCGAGGTTTCAAGAACGTTGCGAACTTCTAGCAAAACGTTGCGAGGTTTCCTAATAACGTTGCGAACTTTACCAACCAAATCCTCTTAACCAAAACAAAAGTCTGTACTCCATGACGAAACAGCTCATGGAGTACAGACTTTTTTATTGCACTAAAATAAATTCTTCAAACCGCTTGCGATCTGATGCGAGCATCCCTACAGTCATATATGTTCCCTCTTCTTCGTACGTAACATCCTTCACACTTGCTTCATTATTCAAGTAGGAAACAACATCACCGCGGTCAAAAGGAACAAGAAGTTTACATGTGATGTATTTATCAAAAACATGACTCTTAATTAAATCCACTAACTCATCCAAACCTTTTCCTTCTTTAGCGGATAGCCATATATTATTATCACTTACTTTTGGATAGCTTACATCTGCTAAATCAGCCTTATTAAAAACATTTAACGTAGGAACGTTTTCTACACCGACATCTTGCAATGCTTTATTTGTAACATCCATCATAAAACGATATTCAGGATGAGAAACATCGACAACTTGTAAGAGTAAATCTGCATTCCTTGCCTCTTGAAGCGTTGAGCGGAATGCTTTTATAAGATGCGTTGGCAACTTACCGACAAAACCAACTGTATCCGTAAGTAGAAACTCTTTATTGTCCGGCAAACGAACCCTGCGGACAGATGTGTCAATTGTAGCGAACAGCATATCTTCTTCAAACACTTGTTTTGTTTCTTCAGCATTCATCCTTTTGAGAAGCTCATTCATAATTGTCGATTTCCCAGCATTCGTATATCCAACGAGAGATACAACTGGAGTACCGCTTTTCGTCCGTTGCTTCCGCTGGGTTTCACGTTGATCTTGAACACTATCAAGATCTCTTTTCAACTTCGCGATTTGGTCTTCAATTATTCTACGGTCCAGTTCAAGTTTCGTTTCTCCTGCACCTTTGTTTTGTAATCCTCCGCCCGTACCGCCGCCTTGTCTGCCAAGTGAAGCACGTAAACCGATAAGTCTCGGCAACATATATTGAAGTTGCGCAAGGTCTACTTGCATCCTAGCTTCGCTTGTTCGAGCACGTCTGCCGAATATATCTAAAATGAGCATCGTGCGGTCAATCACTTTACATTCCAAACTGTTTTCTAAATTTCTAATTTGCGAAGGTGATAACTCGTCATTAAATATTACTAAATTTGCATCTGCTTCATCATAGTAATTCTTTATTTCATCAATCTTTCCCGTTCCAACATAATGGGATGGATTTCTCCGTTCGAGGTTTTGCGTCACAGTCCCCACTACTACAACTTCAATTGCCTCTGCAAGATTTTGTAATTCTTCCATTGAATACTCAAAATGAGTATCCGTTTGTGTTTTCACGCCAACTAGAATGGCACGTTCAATTATCGAATCCAAATAAAAACTCCTCCCAACAAACTATAAATGATTGTATAGTAATGGAACTATTCTCTACGTTACATCAAGCTTTTCCAATCAACACATCAGACAATCTTTCTTTATCCATTTCATTCACCTTCTGAATAAAGTTCAAAGTAGCATTTGGCAATATGAGTCGACTTCCACTACGCTCCAAAGAGAATAGATTTGCCCATTTCTCAGCTGTTTCTACTGGATACTCTACACTAAAAACACATTCTTTAACTTCAAATTGCTCGCTACTCGAACTAATTGATCCATCTGCACGAAGAATTTCATAACGTTTATCGTCTTTATCATCCCATTCAATTAGGAGTGGGAGTGGAAGTGTATCCGAAATTTGCTGTTCAATATTCAGCATTCGCCATTTTCGTATTTTACCGTCAACCGTTTTTCGTTCAGACTTTAGAATGCCTGATGAGCGAATCCCCTTACTCGTAATTCTTTTATGAAGCGCTTCAAGGTCTTCGACGGCAAGACAAATTGTTCCCCAACCTTCATCATCCAAAAGAAGTTGTTCAATAAGCGGATGCTTGGTCTTCTCCGCAATTTCCTGGTTTTCAACTGCAATCCATTCAATGTAAGCATTCTTTAAATACATGAGCGCATTATAACTACCCCACTGTAAATGGCTACCGCCAATAACTGCATGTTTTCCTTCAGACTTTTGTTCAACCACTATTTCTTCAGGTGTTTTACTCGCAAAATAAACAGCATGATCCAATTTAATCATACAGACCCCTCTTTCCATTTATGTATTCATTTTTTCTAATGAGCATCTCCATTAAAATCTATAGAAAAACCCGTAACTTTTTACAGTCACGGGTATTCAAATTAATTATTGATCTCTTTTGAGTATTTTAACCGTATCCGTAAATTCTTTTTCAATTTCAGCATTATGTTTATATGTCATCTTACTTACAACAACAGTAACAATAAGACAAAGTAGGAAACCCGGTACAATTTCATATAGATTACTTGTTGCAAATTGTACAAACTCAGGCATCTTAGTATAGAATTTACCCGTAAATTGTTCAAAGTTACCCCAAACAATTACCGTTATTGCACCAACGAGCATTCCCCAAAGTGCACCTTTTGCTGTAATCTTTCTCCAGTAAAGAGAAAGAAGTATAATCGGACCAAACGATGCGCCAAAACCTGCCCATGCAAATGAAACAAGTTTAAGTATCGTATCATGGTCACCCCACGCGAGAAACGCTGCGACAACAGAAACTAAGAGTACAGCCAGTCTGCCCAAAAATACATATCTCTTATCTGACGCATCTGTTTTAATAACCGCTTTATATAAGTCTTCCACCAATGCAGATGATGTAACAATTAGCTGTGATGATATTGTGCTCATTATCGCTGCAAGAACTGCTGCAAGCATTATTCCTGCAATGAATGGGTGGAAAATCACTTGTCCTAGTGCAATGAATATAGCTTCTTTGTCAACGAGTACCGCTCCGGCATTTTGCTGAAAGTAAGCAATCCCTACAAGTGCCGTTGCAATTGCTCCTAGCAAACTTAAAATCATCCAACCGATACCGATTCTACGTGCGCTTTTTGTTTCACTTACCGATTTTATCGCCATAAAACGAACTATAATATGCGGTTGCCCGAAATACCCAAGTCCCCAAGCGACAGCTGATAATACGCCGATAAACGTTGCACCCGATACGAAATTCAATAATTGAGGATCGACCTCTCGGATACTAGCCGCAGTTTCGGCTAATCCGCCCGTAAGAAATATCCCAAAGGTGGGAACAAGTATAAGTGCTAAAAACATAATGAGTCCTTGAATAAAGTCCGTATAACTAACTGCAAGAAACCCTCCAAATAGTGTGTATGCTACAACGATAGCAGAAACAATTAGAAGACCTGTATGATATTCAAGACCGAAGGAACTCTCAAAAAACACACCGCCTGCAACCATCCCTGAAGAAACATAAAATGTAAAGAATATAAGAATTATAATTCCTGATGCAATGCGTAAAAGTCCCGACTTATCCTTAAGCCTGTTTTCCAAAAAACTTGGAATGGTGATGGATTCATTTGATACTTGTGTGTAAACTCGTAACCTTGGTGCAACGAATAACCAGTTTAAATAAGCACCAATTGTAAGCCCAACCGCTATCCAAGCTTCAACCAACCCGCTTAAATAGATTGCTCCTGGTAATCCCATTAGAAGCCAACCAGACATATCCGAGGCCCCAGCACTTAACGCTGTAACGGCAGGACCAAGAGATCGTCCGCCTAACATATAATCTGTGAGATTTGTTGTTTTCCTAAATGCATAATAACCGATGAGCAACATTGCGGCCATGTAAAGTATAATTGCAATTAACTGATACATATCATCCGACATTTTAAATTCCTCCTTTTAAGTAATATGGCAATTATAGCACAAATAAGTTAAACACATCGTTTATTTAGAAAAAACACTTTACTTATAGTATACTACTGTGATATGACAGAATTCTTTCACTTCAACATCATTTCCCGGGAAATCTTCGTATTTCGACAAGGAGGAATCATTAATGAATCACGAGAAATGGCTTCAAGAAACAATCTCAATGGCGATTGAAAACGTGAATAATGGTGGCGGACCGTTCGCTGCAATCGTCGTACAAAATGGAAAAGTTATAGGTAAAGGTACGAATCTTGTGCACCTAAACAACGACCCGTCTTCGCACGCAGAACTCTTAGCTATAAAAGAAGCGTGCCAAGCATTAGCTTCAACAGATTTATCCGACTGTGTTCTGTATGCCAGCGGTGAACCCTGTCCTATGTGCTTAGGGGTTGCTTACTCAACAACAGTCGGACAAATTTACTATGCCTGCAGTAAAACGGATGCTTATAATGAAACATCGTTTGGCATTCCGGTATCTCCATTCTATTCAGATCAAAATAAAGCACCCGAACAACGGACCGTCCCATTTATTCATTTCGAAACAGAGGATGCACTTGCGCCTTTTCATAAATGGAAACAGAAACAATAATTATAAAAAGCGTATTCCCCTTACAGTGTGAAGGGGAATACGCTTTTTTTAGTTTTCGTTTATTCAACCGGGGTTACTCTACCGCGCTCATCTTTGTAAACAAGATGGTGTCTTTCAAACTTTGTCGGTGAATCAAGACCTGCTGCCGCAGCAATTCGAAAAAGACCTTCACGCATCGTTAATATATAATTGGTAACACGGTATTTCTTCTCCTCAACGACAAGACCTTTTTGTAACTTCGCATCTGTCGTTGCAACACCTGCTGGACAATCATTTGTATGACAACGATGCGCCATGATACACCCTACAGAAATCATGAAGCCACGTGCTACTTGAACGAGATCTGCGCCCATTGCAAGAACAATAGCGGCTCGATCTGGTGTTGTAATTTTACCGGAAGCAATAATTTTTACCCGGTCCCGCACGTCAAACTTTCTAAGCGCATCATCTAGAAGAATAATTGCAGAACGAAGGGGTAATCCTACACTATCTGCAAGATCCTGATATGTAGCACCAGAACCGCCTTCACCGCCATCTAATGATATAAAATCGGGACCTTTTCCAGTCTTACTCATAAACGATGCAAGTTCTTCGGCATCCGGTTGACCACCAATCACAATTTTAATGCCAACCGGTTTACCAGAATAATTTCGCACTTTTTCTATAAAATCGAACAGTGTTGGGAAATCATCAAATTGATGAAAACGGTTCGGACTGTTGATTGATACGTATGGTTTAACGTTTCGAATCGCCGCTATTTCCTCAGTTACTTTTGAACCTTCAACATGGCCACCACGCATTTTAGCGCCTTGGGCAAGTTTAATTTCAAATGCTTTTACTTGAGGCATATCTGCTTTTTCTCGAAGTAAGTCCCAACTGAATTCACCATCCAACGTCCTGAAGCCAAACAATCCTGATCCGATTTGTGCAATAATGTCCGCATCACCTGCTAGATGATGATTCGACAAACCGCCTTCTCCAGTATTCATCCAAGCACCCTGTGCCATTCCGATTCCTTTTGACAAAGCAGTAATTGCATTCTCTCCTAAAGCACCGAAACTCATTGCAGATTGCCCAAGTAAGCTTCGAACGTGAAACGGGTGCTCGCAGTTTGGTCCGAGTACAACCGCATCTTCTTCTGGCAACAACCAAGGTAGTGTCGGAAGTGCTTCACGATGCTCTTTTCGGGCAAACAAACTATCTTCATCTACGATATAACGCATCGTATCTACTAGGTTTTCATTATCAACACGCATTTCTTCATTCTGTTTTGTGAACATTGAATTTCGTATAAAGAATCCCGCTTCATCAAAGTCACGTTTTGAACCAAATCCAATAACACTATTTAAATACTTTCCTGGAAGCACCATACGTAAATACTCTTCGCGGTTGAAGGGTTGACCGTCATTATCATCGTCAAACAAATATTGCCGTAATTCAGGACCGGTCTTTTCGAGCATATACCGCATCCGACCTAAAATTGGATAATTCCTTAGAATCGCATGTTGCTTTTGTTTCTTGTCATAAAAATACAGAAAGATTGCGATTATTATTGGGATGATGACTAAGAACAATACAAGCAATGTTGTTGTAATGGAAATACTTTCAAGCCAACTCATATCTTCACACCTTTCTAAGCTATATTAGTAGTTTACCACTATTCTCGCATGGTAATCTTAATTCATACAGAAAAAAGTATTTATTCTAGGAGGAGTTTAATGGTTATTCAATTATTGACATCACACGCATCTGTAAGAAAATACAAGGACCTACCTATATCAAATGAAGAAGTACATGAGATAATCCGTATTGGGCAACATGCAGCAAGTTCTCATTTCGTCCAAGCCTATTCAGTGATACATGTTACAGATAAAGTGAAACGAGAAAAGCTTGCTGAGTTCTCAAAAAACCCCGTTCAAATTTTAGGAGCAGGCGCTGTACTCGTCTTTTGCATCGATTTTCATCGTCTGAAAAAAGCTGCAAACTTACTAGATAAAGACATCGACTTTTCTTATGCAGAGAGTACGCTTGTTGGCGTTACAGATGTCGCACTTTTCGCACAGAATGTAGCCATAACAGCGGAATCTAAAGGGTACGGCATCTGTTATATCGGTGGCGTACGAAATGCTCCTGCCGAAATTAGCGATTTACTTGGTTTGCCAGAAGGCGTAGCACCTATGTATGCGATGACAATCGGTGTTCCCGATGAAGCGAATGAAGTGAAGCCAAGACTTCCAGTAGAAGCGATTGTTCATGAGAATGAATACGACAGCGAAAAGTACAACGAAATTTTACCATCCTATGATAAAACATTAAACGACTATTATATGAGCCGTGGATCTAATCGGAAAGATGCTGCCTGGTCAGACTCTATGGCCAAATTTCTAGGTTCTCCTAGACGTACGCATATGAACGAATTTTTGAAAACTAAAGGATTTGACTTTAAGTAGGAGAGATTATTATGAACTTCGAGGAATTAATGAAGTTACTAACCGAACGATTTACGAACGGCACTTTTATAACTGGGACGATAAGTCAACCACGCTCTAAAACCGATGACCTAAAACGTGTTCGGATGAAACCTATTGAATTGCGCGGTGAGCTGCATATTCAATTCGAATATCAGTTTGAACGTATTTTAAAACATGAAAACATTTCCGTAAACAAATTGTATCCAAAGCTCCTTGAATTACTTGAACAGTTTAGACAAGTCCACGCCGAATTTTCCGACGAGAAAGTTCACGTACAATTGTCCAAAAAATTTAAAGTCTTATGGAAATCGGAAAAAGTACAATCGGAAAAAGTCCTTAACTTATCGCATAACAGAAAGAAAAATTACTTACTTGATGAAAATACTCCGTATCCCTTCTTAGTTCGGCTAGGAGTTCAAACGCCAGATGGTAAGGTAAAGAAACAAAAACACGATAAGTTCAGACAAATAAATCGTTTTGTTGAATTCATTGATGATTCTTTGGTACATCTTCCAAAGGACAGAACCATTCGGATTTTGGATTTCGGTTCTGGTAAATCCTATTTAACTTTCGCGCTTTATCACTACTTACGAATTGAAAAAGGCCTCGACATAAAAGTAACGGGCTTAGACTTGAAAAAAGAAGTGATTGAAGAGTGTAGCTTGATTGCAAAAGACCTTGGCTACGATGATCTTGAATTTCTCGTCGGTGACATTAACGATTATAACGAGGAAACATCCATCGATATGGTCGTTACATTACATGCGTGTGACATAGCAACAGACATGGCTCTTGCACGTGCTGTCAAATGGGGTGCGAAAGTTATTTTAAGCGTTCCTTGTTGCCAACATGAATTGTTCCAACAAGTTCATTCACCTGCACTTGATGTAATGCTTCAACACGGATTAATTAAAGAACGCTTCTCCGCGCTCGCAACCGACTCCATCCGCGCGGAACTGTTGTCACTCGTTGGATACGAAACACAATTGCTTGAATTCATCGATATGGAGCATACGCCGAAAAACATATTAATACGTGCGTACCATACAGGTAAAAAACCAACAGACGCCGACCGAACTCGATATACGGAGTTCAAAAAACTATTGAATGCCAAACCGTTTCTAGAACAAGAACTTGGAAGCCTTTTGGAATAACTACAAAAACCATTCCAGTCAGATAATTGACTGAAATGGTTTTTTCTTAATGAACTACAATGCTTCTATTCGACTACTAATTCCACATCCAAAAACACATACCCATCTCTTTCATGTTCACCAGAAAATACAAGAGGCACTCGTTCACTAAAAATCGGTCCATCTACAACAACTGTATGGAATTCGCCTGATTCTCCGCATGCATCAATACCGAGTTTCTCAAGTTCATCCATTAGTTCAATGGTGAATGCTCGTCCTATGAAATGGGCAGGCATCATTTTCGTGTTCACAACGACAATATATGCAACAAACCCCGCAGCGACAAATTCTTCGAGAATTTTGCGTCTCGGTTCCAACCATAATGGGTGAACAGCTTCTAGGCCTACTTTGGTACAGGTTTTCTGGACCCACTCTAAATGATCCACAAGGTCGATATCCCCGAAAACACCGTAGTCAATGCCGGCCTCTTTACATTCTTTCATTGCATCCAAAAATTCACTTTCATAGCTATTCCAGTTCGACCCACGAATCATAAATGGTATGCCCAAACTATTTGCCTGTGCTTCTACCACTTCAATTGGAAGTGCATGGGATTTCGACCGTTCCTCGTCCTCTTCGAACATTGTCCATATTCTTTTTGGGATCATGCCCGATTGAATCGCTCGGTAATAAGCCATTGCAGAATCTTTTCCACCACTCCAAGAAGCAACGAATTCTTTATTCTTCATCATATACCATCTGCCCATGAAATTCGGGGATCCACTTTTCTCACCATTCGAATCATATACGACTGAAATCCTAATTTCGGCCAAAAATAGGACGCCAAAGGATTGGGCGTATGCCAATCTGCCATAATATACTTATATCCTTGCTCTTCCATCTCTCCAAGACAGTAGTCGGCTATTGCTTTCCCAATTCCTTTGCCACGCATCTCAACGTTTGTCGATGCCGCTGCCAAATGCGCGGAATTTTCCGGTGTAACGATTGAACCTTCTGCATTTGCTGGGTAGTACACGTGAAATGCTGCGGGGATGCTATTTTGTTCCGCAATCCAAATTGTAGATTCATCATCCACTGCTAAAGCCGTATATTCTTTACGAACTTTATCAATGGATTCTTTTGTAAGTGGGCTCCATGAGGGTGCAGCTGCTTGGTGAATCGAGTTCCAAGGTGCCATTTTTTGAAGAAGTGAACTATCATTTTTCGTCACTTCACGGAAATTTACACGAGCTGTTCCATCACTTTTGGCTACATAAGAATTTAATGATAAGATTGCATAACGCTGATCAAATCTAAAAGATTGTTCCAAGAGTTCCAATATTATTGGGTCGTTACCCACCGGTGCAAATAATACATGTTCAAAATAACCGTTTCGAACCCATTCGGCTCCAGCTTCTGCATACATTAATCGAACGAGTCTTGGTTGCTCGCCTTCTTTAATGGCGAGCGATGGATAACTGACTGAAACATGGCGTCCGCGTGTTGCATTTTGTTTGAATTCATATAGTAAATAGCCAATCACCTCATCAAAGCGTAGCGTAACAATTCCAGCAGTAAATGGTTTACTGGCCTCTTCTCGCAATACTTTAGCCGTCTCTTCAGCATTTTCATAACGTTCAGGAAGGAATTCGAAACGCACCCTTTCCTTCATCTGCCTACTTGCTAGCAGTTCCGCCATTTGTGGTATGTACTTTTCTTCAAATTGAACAAATCGAATCATTTTCATCCCTCCATTTGAATTATACATATATAAATTATACCACGATTTTTGGCTAAAGTACGCTAGTTAACTGAATATTCCTCACTCGGCAAGCAAACTTTCCACACAAGATATCCGTCTTACTATAGAGAACACATTCGCGATGTGTTAGAAATTGGAGTAGGTGAACTTTCTGTCATGACAAGAAATGAAAAATATAAACTAGTTGAAGACTTTATAATCGAAAATAGGGAAGCTCATTACCGTTTAGCTTATAGCTACGTGCGTAATAAAGAAAATGCACTGGATATTATTCAAGATGCAATTGAAAAAGCATTGAAATCGATTGATCGCCTGACGGAAATTCGTTATTTGAAAACATGGTTTTATAGAATCATTGTCAATACAGCAATTGATTTTATTCGAAAACATAAAAAGATGACATTTATGGATGATGATCTTTTATCACACCATTTACCAAATGTAGAAGATGAACTGGAAGATATTGATCTACAAGAAGCGATTGATCACTTACCTTTACCTTATAAAAGCATAATTATTCTTCGATTTTTTGAAGATTTACAAATTGATGAGATATCTAAAATTACAGGTTTAAATATAAACACAGTTAAAACCAGATTATATGCAGCTCTAAAAAAATTACGACTTGAAATCGGAGAGGAGTTTCGAATTTGAAACGATTAAACAAATTGAAAAAGGATTACTCTGAGGTCGAGATTCCCTCAGAGTTGGAGAGTGTTGTGAAGTCATCCATTCAGCAGGCGAAAACTTCACGGACAAAACGTGGCCCTTTGAAAAAATGGTCCATAGGAGTTGCAGCAGCGGCGGCTTTATTTATCGGGAGCATCAATATAAGCCCATCCTTTGCACAAGCGATGGCTAACGTTCCGGTGCTCGGTTCAATTGTCGATGTTTTTACCGTTCAACAATTGACTGTCGATGAAAATACGTATCAGGCCAATTTAAATACCCCTGCAGTCATTGGTTTGGATGACGAGCGACTTGAATCTTTGTTGAATGAAAAATACATCAAAGAGAACAAAGCATTATTCGGTCAGTTTGAACAGGATGTTGAAGAAATGAAACAAAAGGGTGACGGGCATCTCGGAGTTGAGTCAGGGTATGAAATCTTGACAGATACCGATCAATTGCTAGCGATTGCACGATATGAAGTGAACACTGTTGGATCTTCATCAACAACAATGAAATACGATACAATCGATAAGCAGAACAGTATCTTAATCACATTACCAAGTCTTTTTAAGGACGATGCTTATGTAGACGTTATCAGCTCGTATATTGTACAGGAAATGCAGAAACAAATGGCTGCGGATGAAAATATCGTGTACTTTTCTTCAGAGGATGGTTGGCTTGAGAAAATCACGCTTGATCAAAACTTCTATATTACAAGCAATCACAAACTTGTTATTTCCTTTGATAAATACGAAGCTGCACCAGGTTCTATGGGCATCTTAACTTTCGAGATTCCGACAGCCATTATAAGAGAATTATTGGTGAGTGACACGTATATAAACTAAAGGTTGACTGGACCTATTCTATAATCAGAATTGTGTCTGAATTGTAAAGGGGACTGTCACCACTCCAACCCCAAAAAAACCACACCTCTTCTATGCATATAGAAGAGGTGTGGTTTTTTTGAGATATACTGGACGCCTTTTATGAACTTGCTTACGAATTACCGATCATTTTCGATGGATCTACATATTCATCAAACTGTTCTTCCGTTAATAATCCTGTTTTAAGTGCAGCTTCTTTCAACGTAGATCCTGCCGCATGCGCTGCTTTTGCGATTTTCGCTGCATTTTCATACCCAATATGAGGATTAAGTGCAGTTACAAGCATAAGAGAGTTTTTCACATGATTATCAATTACTTCACGATTCGGTTCAATTCCAATCGCGCAATTGTCGTTAAAGCTAATCATTGCATCAGAAAGTAGTGTTACCGATTGTAAGAAGTTGTAAATAATAACAGGTTTGAAGACGTTCAGTTCAAAGTTCCCCTGGCTCGCTGCAAAACCAATTGTTGCGTCATTCCCCATTATTTGTGCAACAACCATTGTAATTGCTTCACTTTGTGTAGGGTTTACTTTGCCTGGCATAATTGAACTACCTGGCTCATTTTCCGGAATGGTAATTTCACCAATACCTGAGCGCGGTCCACTTGCCAACCAACGAACGTCGTTTGCGATTTTCATGATGTCCGCAGCTAATGCTTTAATCGCACCATGTACATAAACAACTTCATCGTAACTCGTGAGTGAGTGGAATTTGTTTATTGCTGATGTGAATTCAATTCCAACTGCTTTACTAATCTCTTCTGCTACTTTATCGCCGAATCCAGCTGGAGCGTTAAGTCCTGTTCCAACAGCAGTTCCGCCAATCGCAAGTTCTTTCATCGAGTCAACGCTGTCTGAAATCATTTTCTCTGTTTTTTCAAGCATACGGTGCCAACCGCTAATTTCTTGTCCTAAAGTTAATGGTGTTGCATCTTGTAAATGCGTACGACCAATTTTAATAATATCCATAAATTCTTCAGACTTTTTGCCGAACGTTTCCTTCAACTTATCAAGTGCCGGTATAAGTTCATTTTCGACAGCTAACACTCCAGCAACATGAAGTGCTGTTGGGAAAGTATCGTTCGAGCTTTGAGACTTATTCACATCGTCGTTTGGATGTAGACGATCTTCTTCACCCCACTCTTCAAGAAGTTGGTTCCCACGGTAAGCAAGTACTTCGTTCATGTTCATGTTTGACTGTGTTCCACTACCTGTTTGCCAAACAACAAGAGGGAAATGGTCGTCTAATTGGCCCGCAATTACTTCTTCAGCCGCTGCAGAAATAGCTTTCATTTTTGCTTCAGAAATATTTCCGTGTGAGTGACTTGCGATAGCAGCAGACTTTTTCAAATGTGCAAATGCACGAATAATACCAATCGGCATCTTTTCTCCACCGATTTTAAAATTCTGCAAGCTTCGCTGTGTTTGCGCACCCCAAAGTTTGTCCGCCGGTACTTTAATTTCACCAAACGTATCATGCTCAATACGATATTCCATTATTCATCCGCCTTTCATTATGTATAATTAGATCCATTCTCATTATAACACGCTCCGTAACTTAATTTCTTCAAATTGAAAAGACCCAGTTTCCCCAAGTCTTTTACTTCCATTTATATTGCTTTTTCTTCAGTACTGCAAGGAAAGCATCTACAATTTCCGGATTAAACTGCGTTCCTTTTCCATCAACAAGCTCTCGAACCGCATCTAATATAGGAATCGCAGCCTTATACACACGGTCAGTTGTCATCGCATCGAACGCATCGACGACAGCCACGATGGAGGATTCTAGTGAGATTTCATCCTTTTTAAGCCCATAAGGATATCCTTTCCCATCATATCTTTCATGATGTTGCTCGACAATAAATGCCGCATCCTTGAGCCACTCGACGGGATGATTCCGCATAATCTTGGCGCCATCTATTGTATGAGCTTTCATAATGTTCCATTCTTCAGTCGTCAGCTTACCCGGTTTGTTTAATATTTCAAGCGGGACTACACGCTTTCCAATATCATGAAAATAAGCGCCCCATCTGAGTATACTCAATCTTTCTTTCGGCAACCCAAGATGCGACCACACCTCAATTGAATAATCTTTAATTCGGTTGCAATGCATATATGTGTAGCCGTCAAGTGCTTCAATCGCATCCGCTTCTTTTTGAAGAATTCTTGTTTCAAAAAATCCAGGTTCGAATTGTTCAGCGGTCATTTTAATTAATACTTCAGCCTTTGTCACGCCATGGAATGTGATAATCTTCTCGTAATCAGCCGCATCGATTGTTTCACCAATCCCCAAGACGCGACGAGCATCCTCATATTCCAACTCCACGATACCATCCAAAAGTGTATACGTTTCAAACGTTTTTTCAGTTGAGTTCAAATTGTATTGCACCCGAAACACTGCACCTTTATGCAATGAATACAATGCATTTGACAAGCCGTTCCATCGTCCAAGTAAAGAGACGTCCGCATAACCAAGTCGGAGGAAGGGATATCCATTGCGTTCCAAATCACTATATGATGCATCCTTTGACATGTTCATAACAACGACCTCCGCTAATTGAGACATGTGATTGCTGAACCCTACTAAGATAAGTAATTATAACAAGAATCTGATAACTTTAATAGAGCTTTATGTCGAACAGAGCATTATTTTCTATATTCTAATAGCCCCCCTTCTGAGAGTTCGCCATCGTGCATTTTATAAACTCTGTTTGCTGTATTTGCAACCTCATCATCGTGCGTAATAATGACGAAAGTAATTCCACGCGTTTTGTTAAGCGATTGAATTAGGAACAGAACATCTTGCTCTGTTTCAGTGTCCAAACTACCCGTTGGTTCATCAGCGAAAATAACAGGCGGATCTGTAATGAGTGCGCGCGCAATGCTCACTCGTTGTTGTTGACCACCGGACAATTCATTCGGATAATGATTTTGAACTTCTGAAAGTCCTACTTGCCGCATGAGTTCTTTCACTTTTTCTCGTCGTACACTATTACGAATTCCTTTTAATTTCAGAGGCAATTCGATATTTTCGAAGGCATTTAAACCCGGCATAAGTTGAAAGTTTTGAAAGACAAAACAGCAATCTTTAACGCAAAAAACCCGAGCTGAAACTCTCGGGCTTTACTTTATTATTCATTTATACAATTAGATTCGGAAGTGTTTAATGCTTTCCGCCATCTTCTTGGAAGAGTTTCGAAGTTCTGTGATTGTCTCTTCAAGTCTGCTCACTATTTCCACTTGTTCACCAGATGATTCGGCAACACCTGTTGTCCGTTCTAGATTTTCATTCATAATTCCGCTCATATGCTCACTTGATGCCAGTACTTCTTCTGAACTTGCGGACATTTCTTCAGTGACTGCAGAAACATCTTGAATTTCCTCGTCTACACGTAATACAGATTCAAGAACACGATCTAAGTTTTGGCCTATGGCAATAACAGACTGGGTACCGGTAATTACTAACTTAGAACTATTCCCCATTTCACTTAATGCCTGATTCGTGACTTCTTCAAACAGTGTTAAATGACTTCTAATTTCTTCTGCAGACTTTCTAGAGAGTTCTGCTAGGTTCCGCACCTCTCCTGCAACCACCGCAAACCCTTTCCCGTATTCTCCTGCACGTGCAGCCTCAATTGCAGCATTCAATGCCAACAGGTTTGTTTGATTTGCAATGCCGGTAATTACTTCGACCATTTCTTCTATTGAACGATATCTTTCTCCCAAAACTTTTACATGGGACTCTGTTGCTAATACAGACGTTTCGATATTCTGTACTTGAGTCACCACAGCCCGTGTGTCTTGTACGCTTAACTCTACTAGAGAAGTCATATCGCTAGAAGATTCCGCAACGGTTGCTGACGACTCAGAGATTCGTTGGATACCCGTTGCCATCTCTTCCATAGCACTAACAACCTCGTTATTATTTCCCCTTTGTTCCTCTCCACCAGCTGCAATAAGTATGATACTTTCTGCAATTGAATCATTCGAAATACGGACAGACTCCATTGCTTCACCAAGTGCATCAACAGCTGTCTCTACTCCTTGAGAAGTGTCATTTATTTCAGTTAATGTACCTTTAATTTTCAGAAGAGAATGTGTAAATGACTTTGCAAAATCAGTTATCTCATTATCATGTTTATATGTTACCGATTTTATGAGGTCTTCGGCACCAGTTATATCTCCATCTGCAAATAATGTAGACGCTTGTTGCATCTTTATTAACGGATTTAGTGCAGTCTTTATAAACCTATACATAACAAGTAATGCCGATAATCCAATCAATACAATTATCCCAATTGATATTGGTAATGTTGTAGCAAGAATCCCATTTTTTATTGTCCCAATTTGGGTGGCTGCAATATCCACGCCAAGAATTGCAACTACTTCCCCATTTGAATCGTATAGCGGTACGAATGATGATAAAAATTGTCCGAAATCTTCATCTGCGAGTAAACCTGTATGATTATTCGTGCCTTTAAGAACCATTTCAACATCTTTATATTTAGTTGCAGATGAAGCATCTCCAATTGCCGCTGCCCCGTCGATATCATCCAGCGGCATCCCATCCACTAGAAAAGTGACTGGTGCATTTTTTTCAGGTACTGCATATGTATAGGCATACATAACACCATTTTGTAGTCGCAACTCGTTTAATTCCTCACGTAGTTCCCGGTACAAATCAGACTCTGTTGGATTTTCACTGAATTCCTTATATTTATCTCCATCTAGAAATGCTGACATATTTGTTGCGGTGTTAATAGCCTGACTCCCTACCGACTTATTTACGGTTAAGCCTGTGTTGACAAACAATATAATTGAAAATAATAGTCCAAGTACAACTGTAGTACCAATCATATAAAACATTATTCGTTTACCTAATTTCGAAACATTCACTATGACATACACCATCCCATTCCTATGTTTCTATATATATCGACCTATTAACGACATTGTTTAACCGTTATTAGAATTTTCGATAAAAAAAGAACCCCCATTTGAAATGAAGGTCCTTTCCCAGTTTTTAATAACTTAACTTTCCTCGTTCTTCGTCTCTTCTTGCTCTGTTGTTTTCTCACTTTTAATTTCCTGTGCAAGCTGATCAAGGCTTGGGCGTAAATTACTTTTGCCTGAGAAGTTTTCAAGCATTTCTTTCACATCAATGCCTGAGGATGCTTTTAATGTTTCTTGTAGCGTTGACATAAGATTTGTCGCGTAAGACGTTACTTTATTTGCCCCGCCGCCTTCACCGCCACCTGTATCTACAACTGTGATCTTATCGATATTTGCAAGTGGACTTGCAATTTGTTTCGCGTACTCTGGAATCATTTTAACGATCATATCAAGTACTGCCGCTTCACCGTACTGCTGGAATGCTTCTGCAATTTTACGTTTCGCTTCTGCTTCTGCAAGACCTTTCAGACGAATAATATCTGCTTCTGATTCACCTTGTGCACGTAAAGCATCCGCTTTTGCCGTACCATCAAGACGAACTTTTTCAGCATTCGCTTTTGCATTTGCTTCTATACTATACTTTTCGGCATCTGCCTCTGCTATACGTCTAGATTTATCGGCCTCGGCATTTTGTTCAATTGCATAACGGTCTGCATCCGCTTTTTTCTTAACTTCCGAATCGTATTGTTTTTCACGACGAAGAATTTCTTTTTCTTCTAGTTCAATTTGCTTCTGACGCTCAATAATTTGAATTTGCATCTCTTGTTCCATAACTTCCTGTTTGGAGACTGCCGTTTGAAGCTCGTACGCTTGGTCAGCACGTGCTTTTGCAGCGTCTTGTTCTTGGCGGTATACCGCAGTTTTTAACTCATTTTCTTTTTGTGCTTCAGCAATTTCAGTCGCTCGTTCAATCTCTGCTTTTTGTGCTTCCTTCGACGCTTCTGCATTTTTAATACGCGTTTCTTTTTCTGCTTCTACGGTTGCGATATCTGCATCACGTTTTACTTGAGCAATACGCGGCTTCCCTAGTGAGTCAAGATACCCGTTTTTATCGCGCACATCTTTAATTGTGAATGAAACAATTATAAGTCCCATTTTAGAGAGATCCTGCGACGCGACACGCTGTACTTCTTGGGAAAACATATCTCTATTTTTATAAATTTCTTCAACGGTCATTGATCCTAATATAGAACGTAAGTGACCTTCCAATACTTCTTTCGCTTCATTTTCACGTTCTTCTTTCGATTTTCCTAAAAACTGTTCTGCCGCTGTAGCAATTTCCGTAATGGAACCACCAATCTTTATGATTGCTGTACCATCCGCCATAACGGGAACTCCTTCACCGGTATAGACTTCCGGCGTAGTTACTTCAAGCTTACTTGATAATAAACTAAGTGGTTTTGCTTGTTGAAAGACCGGTAAGAGAAATGTTCCTCCGCCGCGAATAATTTTAACTCGGTTACCCGAATCATCCGAATGTACATTTTTCTTTCCCAAATAACTTCCTGTCACAATCAAAGCCTCATCTGGTCCAACTGTGCGATATTTCGTTATAAAGACAAGTATCATTGCAACTAAAACAAAGACGACAACACCAATTACGATTAAAATCTCCATCTTCCAATTCCCCCTCTTTCGTTATTTAAAGCGAAACGGTTCATACTCTTTCACAATAAATGTACCACTTTTCACTTCAATAATAAGTACTTCTTTTCCGTAATCAATTGGTACATTTTCATACCCTGCTGCTCGTTTGGAAATAACTCCATTCACCGACTCAATCACAATTTCACCGAAACCATCTACCGGAACTGGAATGATTACTTTTCCTACTTGACCAATTAGAGAATCATCCGAGTAAGCAAGCGATACTTCCGCTGATTTGAGCGGTAGTAGAACGAAGAAATAAAGCAATAGAGCTAGTATGAACGCAATAATAAGTGCACTCACAAGAATATAGCCGGAATTCCACTTTGTCGAAAGTTCCATAATATATCCCGCCGCTGCTGCAAAAGTTATGAACGACAGAATAACTGCTGGATCAAGGAACGGACTAACTTCTCCAATACCTTCAGCCAAATCACTTATAAAGACATATAGAATTGCTGCAATACCTGCGATGATTAACGTATATAAATATACTTGCACAATTGGTATACCAAACAGTTCCATTTCATCACCTCCACGATCTACATTTCATTGTATCCCCTATACTTACGAACAGAAAGAATAAAAGTTTCAATTTACTGAAAACATTTTATTACAAAAAAATATTTTTAGTAAATTTTTCGTCTAATTTTGCTCTTTATTGTTATGATAGATATATATTTAACTATTTCCGAAAATGGGATGGAGGTTCGTTCATGTTTAGCCAAAGAAAACCGGATCCTTTTTTCATAGCTCTCCTAACAATTGCTGAACTTGTCCAAGAAGCAATTCACTATGCTGATGATTTTAAAGTAGAGACTGCTGCTGATTTAAAAGAAGTGAGCATAAGATTGAAAAAGTACGAAAAAGAAGGCGATGCTCTTATTTACGACCTTACAACGAAGCTTAATAAATCATTTATGACACCAATTGAACGTGAAGATATTTTACAATTATCACTTAGAATGGATGACATTCTTGATGGCGTAGAACATTTCGCGGCTCATTTGGAAATGTTTTCTCTCATTGAAATCGATGAGTATGTTCAATTGTTTATGGCTAATATCGTTAAGAGCACTGATGAAATTGTCAAAGCTGTCAAATTGCTCTCTAGAAAAAAACTTGTGGAAATGCGTGACCATGCCATTCTCATTAAGAAGTATGAAGGTATTTGCGATGAAATTTATCGTACATCAATCAAACAATTATTCGTCAATGAAAAGGACCCGATTCGCATAATACAATACAAAGATATTTATGAACAACTTGAAGATATTGCAGATTATTGTCAAGACGTTGCAAATACGCTCGAAGCAATTATTATGCGTAACGCTTAGGGAGGCTGACAGGTGGAAACAGTACTTGTCCTTACAATACTCGTCGTCATTTTCGCATTAGCATTTGATTTCATCAATGGTTTCCACGACACAGCAAACGCAATTGCAACGTCGGTCTCTACCCGCGCTTTAAAACCGAGACCTGCCATTTTAATGGCCGCAATAATGAACTTTGTTGGAGCACTTACATTTACGGGTGTCGCAAAAACGATTTCAAAAGACATTGTAGATCCATTTCTTCTTGAAAATGGGTCTCTCGTAATTTTAGCTGCTCTTATATCTGCAATTCTTTGGAATCTAATCACTTGGTATTTTGGGATTCCTTCTAGTTCTTCTCATGCTCTAATCGGATCTATTGCGGGTGCTGCAATTTCCGCTGCTGGGTTCGGCGTACTAAACTACTCTGGATTCATTAAAATATTGCAAGCACTTCTTATATCTCCATTTATTGCGCTTATAGGTGGATTTCTAATGATGACCTTGTTTAAAATTCTATTAAAGAATAGAAACTTATTTAAAGCAAACCGTCGGATCCGCTATTTACAAATCGGAACAGCTGCACTTCAATCTTTTACTCACGGAACGAACGATGCACAAAAAGCCATGGGAATCATAACAATGGCACTTATCGCGGGAAATCTTCAAACGACGGACGACATCCAATTATGGGTTCGAATTGCCGCGGCAACTGCAATGGGACTTGGTACATCGATTGGCGGTTACAAAATCATTAAAACCGTAGGCGGAAAGATTATGAAAATCAGACCTGTAAACGGTGCTGCCGCAGACTTATCATCCGCAATTATTATATTTAGCGCAACGTTGCTTCATCTACCCGTGAGTACGACCCATGTTATTTCTTCTGCAATCATGGGTGTCGGAACGGCCCAACGTGTAAAAGGAGTAAAATGGGGTGTGGCTCAGAAGATTGTGATTACTTGGATAATTACACTACCTATTTCTGCTATTGTTGCTGCACTTGTCTATCGAATACTCATATTGTTTTTATAACTTAATCATTTCTCTTGCTTTATCTTTCGGGCGATGTTATGATAAAGAAGAATTATTTTTGTTCGGCGCGATGGTCACAGAATAAATCTTGACCGCTTCAAGACTTGAGCAAGGATAGTAATACAATGTGTGCATAACGCACACGAGGAGGAAACACACATGGAACAAGGTAAAGTGAAATGGTTTAACGCAGAAAAAGGATTTGGCTTCATCGAACGCGAAGATGGCGACGACGTATTCGTACACTTCTCAGCTATTCAAGGAGAAGGCTTCAAGTCTCTTGAAGAAGGCCAAGATGTAACGTTTGAAATCGAGCAAGGCCAACGTGGTCTTCAAGCTACAAACGTAAACAAAAACTAATTTGAACTAACCATTCAAAAGCCACCCCCTTCGGGGGTTGGCTTTTTTTCTATGCTCTTTTTTATTCCCAATACTAACTTCTAAATAAATCGCCATTGTTTACTGCGCAATTAAAACATTAGAGACACGAATGACACCGCTTGTTCATTAAGTTTCATTTAACTCTCCTTTCACATATAGAGATTAAAGACTTTTCATATTCTTTAAGTTACTATAGATAAAAGAATAGATTTACTCTTTACGAAGGAAGGGGCGAATTCCAAAATGAACACACTAGCAAAGTTCGTTATGAAAACACATAAATACATTATTTTTACATGGATTGCCTTTTTTGCAATCATGGTCTATTTCGCAATTAGTCTTCCTGGAATGCTTGAAGGCGATGGTTTCCGCACAAATGGAGAACATTCCGAGGTTATGGAAATCGTCTCAGAAAAGTTTGATATGCCTGCTGAAACCATGTTTTTAGTTTTTGAAAAGGTTGATGACGATTTAATAAGTACGACACTCGAAAATGTTGAAAAACTTGGTGTGACTTTGTCCATCAGTTCACCTCTGGATGATCAGACTCTTTATAAAGAAGATGTTTCCTATGCGATGCTTCATTTTGATAATGAAGCAGAAAGCATGTCAGATGTTGTCACCGATATTAGATCTGTCATTGGTGATGAAGCCGGTATTACACTTACTGGAGCTTCTGCAATCGCAAAAGACATCAATACCGCAAGCCAGAAAGACTTGATAACTGCAGAAGCAATTGGATTACCAATTGCCATTATTGTTCTTCTGTTCGCTTTTGGAACGGTAGTCGCTTCTTTTGTCCCACTCCTTATTGGGATTGTTACTGTGATTTCATCATTTGGGATCCTTACATTACTCGGCGCCCAAATTGATCTTTCCATTTTCGTTCTAAACATTATTCCAATGCTCGGTTTGGCTTTAAGTATTGATTTTGCATTATTATTCATAAGCCGATACCGCGAAGAACGTAAACTGGGTAATTTTGAAGATGCTGTTTCCACAACGATTCGAACTGCAGGTCGCTCCGTTATTTTTTCTGCCGTCTGTGTTTTCATCGGACTCGGAGCAATGATGTTGATTCAAGTGGACATCTTCCAAAACATTGCACTCGGCGGCATGATAGTCGTTTCCATGGCGGTACTCAGCTCAATCACTCTCTTGCCTGCCGTCTTAATCGCACTTGGTGATCGTATCGATAAATGGCAAGTACTTAAACCGAAAGCAAACGGCTCGGATAACTGGCGGAAATTTGCTAACAAAGTTATTAAACGACCTGTTTTAATTACATTGGTCGCTTTAATTTTACTAGGCATCGCTATGATTCCTGTGAAAAACATGGAGCTTACAATTCCAGAAATTGATTCATTACCGGAGTCCTATGATTCCAGAACGGCTTTTGAGTTAATTGACGAGCAATTCGGGCTTGATCAGCAATCCTCTGTTTACGTTATAGCGGAACGAACGGGCGGTTGGGAAGATAAAGACGGCTTACTTGAAATGGCAAAGCTTGAAAAGGAACTTACAAGTGAATCCATGGTTGATGAAGTCAGCACTATCTTTACAGTAGGAGAAATAAGTTCTGTAGATGAATGGACGCAAGCTATGGAAGTTCCAGAAATGGAAGCAGCTCTCACTCCTCTCATGGATACTTTCGTTAAAAAGAACCAACTTATGATACCTGTAACTCTTGCAGCAAGTGGATCTTCCGAAGAGGCACAAGAATGGGTTCGTGATTGGTCTGACAAGGAAACAGATTGGAATTTATCGATTGGTGGACAACCAAAATTCAATCAGGAAATATTTGATGAAATTTGGGATAAAATCGGTTATGTACTAGGACTAATAATCGTTTCTACATTCATCATTCTTATGATTGCTTTTAAATCACTTATTATTCCTATCAAAGCAATTTTAATGAATGTCATTGGCCTATCAGCAACGTTCGGAATTCTTGTTTACATTTTCCAATACGGACATTTCGGCCTTACTGCAGGGACAATTGCACTGATTATACCGGTCATTGTTTTCAGCCTTGTATTTGGACTGAGTATGGATTATGAAGTATTCCTTATTTCACGTATGCAAGAAGAATACTCGATTTCATATGATAATGATAAAGCAACGGTCGAAGGACTGGCAACGACAAGTAAAGTCATTACGTCCGCTGCTCTTATAATGATTGTTCTGACAGGTGCTTTCGCGTTCACTGATGTCATGCCGGTTAAACAAATCGGTGTAGGTATCGCTATAGCGGTTGCAATCGACGCAACAATTATAAGACTTCTTCTCGTACCAAGTCTGATGAAAATGTTCGGCAACTGGAATTGGTGGTTACCTTTTGGAAAAGGTCTTTACAAAGGTAAGAAGAAATAACCGACTCCAAGAAGAAAAAATATGCATTGGATTTTCATTCTAACCCGTTCAGTTCACTGATACAAATATAAAATAAAGCATTCAAAAACCACTAATTCGTATACGAATTAGTGGTTTTTTGAATGCTTATGTATCGACGTTTAAAAGTAAATAAAGAGTGCTTTAGCAACCAAATCGACATTTAAATCATACGATTTACGATGATTATTGTATGGTGAAAATAATTCACTGTCTTTTGCTTAACAAGTAATACTTCCCCTTCTTTATGCCACAAGCGCAACAAAGTAGAGAATGTCTAACACGTTGATTTCCGTTCCAGACGATCACGTTCCGCTAGCGAAGAATAAAAACCATTCTTCTATTGGGCGGGCGGGGACCAACCCGAAAGACAATGATGTGCCCACAACGCTTCGCTTTTACTCGTAAAAGCCGTTCTTCGTGACGGCTCTCGCTACGCTCCCCTTGGTTGTTTCACCTGTCCTCGGGACGATTTGAATATTCATTCGTCCTTGATCCTCCCGGAGTCCTCTTTAGCCGAGGCCCACACGAGGTGGGTCATGCAGTCGTTACGACAGGACGTCGTGGTTTAAGACTGCCTTGCACTCCAATCAACTAGGTGTCTGGAAATAAAGTTTGTACGACAAACGCCGCCGATTGCCGCACATTTCCTACTTTTCACCGCATCATCTGATTGTACACATAAAAACCATATAAAACGGGTAACAACAAGCCAAGTGCCAAACAAATAACTGCTGCTAACTTTGACTGTTTAACAACACGTTCATCGTTTAGTCTTAGATGTTGGAAAAATGTAAGTGTAAAATAAAAACAAATAATGATTAAAATTGTTGAGAGCATACCAATCCAATTTCCTGCCCCCATAAAATTCATATCGTTCATTCTATCGATCTCCTTTTTCAGTAATCTGGCTCGATTGCGATATAGATGCAACCGCTTACAATAGTGATAGGTAAGCCTTTGAAGTTATCTCCAGCTTTTCCCCCACTTCACACCGTACATGAAACTTTCGCTTCATACGGCGTTCCAACTAATCCAATTCAATCCAGTCATAAACACTTTTGAATTCGTTGCTTCATTTGTGTCTCAACTCTTCCGTTTCAATAAGTCGGTGCCTTCCGTGGAAGGTGAACCTCTATTAGTCTTACAAGAACCTTATTAACCGATAAAGATTTGTCTAACATGATTGAATGAATCTTTTACTAGTCTAGTGGCTATCCCTCCACGTTCATTACACGCTTCGACGGTACTGTGCCACCACTTTCACTGATATGAAGAAAAGTTATACAGTCGCTAGTCTCACGACTATTTTCCTTTTCAACGCTTTATCAAGAGTAAGCCCTCCACGTTATCAGCTTACAACGTTGAGTTATATCTATTATGGAACAAACTTAGGTGCTTCCTATGAGCCTGTTAGCATTGCATGTGCCTGTAACACATGATGGATTTTCATATTGCCTATTCTTACTCATCCACAGCTAACCCTACATCTGGTAGTAAATACATTTCTATATAACGCGCGTCTAGACCCGTACATTCAGAAGTTCGTCAGCAATACAGTATCTTATTGTATTTACATTGCATTCTCACCATATTTGTTCAACCCAAGCATCATGATTCACACCACCCCATCGGGTAGGCTTTCGTCAGCCAAACTAAACTGTTACGGTAAATTCTCACGCCTATTAGCCGAGCTTATAACACGCTTTTCCTTACTAATCAGCGTGCTACTCGACGCAGGGGAAGCCTTTCAGAGCGTTACCTCGTCATTCGACTTCTCGATATAACCCTTTAATTTTAGAAATCTAAAACTACCTGATCTTTACCGAAATTGTGTGACCACATTTCATTTGAACCAGGAACGTTTCGCACAAGCAATCGCGCCCATTTGTGTCATACTAATCTTGTTTTGAACCTTTATCTTTTTCGTCATCTTCACCAAATAAAAAACCAAGACCAATAAAGAAGGTAAGTGAATTAACAATCAGTAATTTAATGGATAAAAAACTTTTTCATAGCTAATTAATTCCCCCTTTTTTTTATTTAGCTTTCTAATATTTAGCAATATTATTATCTTCAAAATTTAAATTGAGGGGTTCATGAGATAAACCTTCTGTAGAGCTCTTCTCGGTCACTGGAACACTATCATCTACAACTTCGAAACCAAGTTTGTCCATCCAAATGTGTCCAGAACCATTTAACAATACTCCAAATGCTATCGCTTCACTTTTCACTGGAATATCCAATACAACGCTGAAATGATTCCATTCATTCGTTCCCTTGATCGGACGATTCATCATATTATCAAAAGCAAGTACCTCTCCAGAAGAATGATCAACCCGCATCCACAAGCCCGCAGCCTCTTTAACGTCTGTACTTTTCACAAATGCAGAAAACCGAACTCGCTCTCCCCGGTATCGATCTGACTTAATTTGTTGCATCAATGTCGCAAAGCCTCGTGCTTTTTCATCCTTTGATCGCAAATATGCCGAATAATTACCATTATGCACAATTCTATTGTCCAAACCTGTTTCATAATCAAATGGTGTTTCCCCCGTCATAATCCAACCGGTAGGTGTATTATTTTCTGTACTCACAATGAACTCTCCTTTGCTAACTATTTTTCTAAGCAGTTTCCGATAATGTCCTGGCGTTATATCGTAAACTTTCTTAAATGCTCTTGTAAAGGATTCCTGCGAATTAAAGCGATAAGTCATAGCGATGTCAATAATTCTCTGATCCGAAGTAATTAATATCCTTGCACTTTGGGTCAGCCGACGTTCTCTTATATACTCAGCAATTGATTTCCCAATAATCTTCCGAAAAATACGTTGAAAATGAAATCTCGAATACCCCGCTTGTTCAGCTAAAAGGTGAAGCTGTAATTTATCTGTTAAGTGTCGTTCGATAAAATTTAGTGACTTTTGAATAGCCTTTTCATGATCTTGATAAGACAATTAGACACCTCCTCGACCTTCTGATTTCAGTATAACTATATAATTTTTATGAACTTTGACTTTTTGTGCTAAGTTAAAACAAGCGCAAATCTGAAATGCGATTTGCGCCCGTTTTCTATAATCAAATGGTCCTTTTCTTAAATACTTTATAAAACAAACGCATCCTTTTGCAGTTATAGACCCAATCGTTAATTATCAAAATCATCATCAAGCCACGATTTCTTCTTTACCTCTTGGTCAGATGTTTTTTCGAGAGATTGTCCTACGACAGACTTGTTAATTCCTTCTTTGACAGCTTTAAAAATCACTAGATACAAGATGAATAATCCCACAATCCAAAGAATAATCATACCAAATAATTGACCTGCCATTATATATCACTCCAATTCCTGTATGATAATTGGCTCCGATTGCGATATAGACGCAATCACTTATAAAGCAATCGCCCGTTAATTTAAGAACAAAAGACTACTTTTGATAACAAGTTTCATACTCATTCATCATTAACCAACTCCGACACGCTAATCCTCTATCATGATAAATCTCTGTTTCCACATCTAATTTCATACTATTGTGTTTATAAGGTCCTGCGTTGGTTATGAACAACGTTTTTTCATCTGCCCAATCCAGAAGAATATTGTTATTTGCATCACTATAATAAATTATTTTCTTATTATCATTTTCATGATGTTTTGTTATCTCTACCCATACATTAACTCCTCCTGCTGCACCACCATATGGTTCGTAATAAGCATTTGCCGTATATTCCTCAGTAGGCGATAAAATAGGACCAGGTCCGTTTTGGATGAATTCTTTATCAATATCATCAAATGTAAAAAAATACACCTCATATACATAGATTGAGGATACCAAAAAAACCCCAAATATCATTGCAATCAACATTTTTTTAGGAAATGGTTTCTTTTTAATAAATGAGATTATTATCTTAACCGATAATATCAAAAATATAATTAACGTAACAAAAGAAATTAAGAGACCAAACAAAATTAAAATAATAATCCCCCCTTTTTATAAGTACAAATAATAATTATCCTTACAATATTCCTCTATACGTAAGGTGGCATGATTGTAGCCAAGCCCTTATTCATTAATCGTGCCCGATTTCAGAATAGCACTATGAGGCACTCTTCGAAAATGGCGGTTACATTAAAGATAGTATTTCACTTGCACTCTGGTCCACCTCTTCTAGTTGCTCATCTCTAGTTGGTGTTTCGTTCATCCTAATTAAGTCATCGCTCAGTAGCTTTTTTTCATAAATAGGCAAGTCTTTAACTATATGCTCTAAACACCAGTACTTCCAAACGGCATCTTCAGTTAAAAATACCCTTTTTAAATGGGGAACAATCTCTTGTGGATATGCTGAAAGTACTTCAACAACCCCGGACGCTATGGGCCAATTCATGTCCTGAATCCATTCAAGAAGACCAGGCAGTAGAGGAACAACGTCTTCGTTCCTCATCAATTTAATCTTATTTATCCTTTCAAAATCAAACTTATCTCTTGGAAGTAGCTCATTGAAATTACCCATTTTGCACCTCACACTACAATGATTGGAAATTGTCTCATCAAAGAAAATGGCATGCTTACTTGATCTGGCCACGATTTTTTACACTGGAATCGCATCCGTTTGTTTCAAGTGATTTCATTTTTCAAATTTAACTACTGTCTTTTCTGGCAACTCAATTTCATCAATGTCTAAATTATTTAATTGTAGAATGATTTCGCCTTCTCTTTTTGAAGACTCATCCCCCACCCAACAACTATATAGTTCAAAGAAATCATCTTTCTTTATATAACTATTCATCATTTCACATAGGGCTAATAATTTTGCTTTAGATTCAATCAGCATTGGTTTGTATACATATTTAGTAATCTCAATTCCCCAATCACTGGAAATCTCGTATATAAAAGGTGTAGTAAAGTGATTCCTTTAAACTTCTTGGCGATGAGATTCATCTGAAAAACAATCACCAATAATAATTAGATTTTTGGAATCACCATCACTTAAAGGAATCTCTACGTTAGTTCCCAGATAACTTGCTAGACTCATTTCCGATCGCCCCGTTCCCATTTGAATATCTTAATTTCAGCTTTTCTCAATCTGGCCCAGTTTGTTTAAGATACTTTTTCAAATAATCCACTCCGTTGCTTGGAGTGCAGGCGTCGACTCCAGCGGGAACAGCGCGAGCTGAAAGCCCCGCAGGTAGCGAAGCGGACGAGGAGATTGAAGCCGTGCCCGCGGAAAGCGTACGCCGGAACGCAAAGCAACAGTTTTTCTACATTCGATTTTGGCCCGATTCTTGAATACGTGCTTTATAATAACTACACTCCGTTGCTTGAAGTGCAGGCGTCGACTCCGAGAGGATCAGCGAAAGTCGTTACGAAGAACGGCTTTTGCGAGATAAAGCGTTAGCTTTTCGAGCATATCTTTGCACTCGCCTTGAGACCCTGGACGGAGCGCAGCGAAGGAAGCGGCTCAAGCCACGCCCTCCGGAAAGCGTACGCCGGAACGCAAAGCAACAGTTTTTCTACATTGGATTTGGCTCCGTTTGTGGTATAAGCATGTCTTTACTATATAATACGTTCATAAAATACGAAAGGTTTCATTATTTAGAGTGTTCCGAACTCAAGCAACTATCTTTCGACCTTCTTATTTCACTCGCTGTTTCTATACTATAAGTATCCAATAGATTCTATTAAAACAGAATCTTATTAAGTTTATTGAAAAATAAAAGCACCGCTATATGCGATGCTCGTTAATGCTCTGATTCGATTTTGACTGGCTTGTCCGTTAAAACTTATGCTTCTCAACTGAAAGGATTCGTTTCTATCCCCAGTGTTTTTTTCTATAACTTGTTCAATTGATTGTTCAGCGCTGTTCTCAATGCGCTCAATGGATACTGTCATTGAATAATAAATTATAGCTATTGCAAGAAATACAAAAAAGATAATTCCAATGACGAGTACTCTTCCCTTCATTAAGAATCACGTCCGCTTTGTACTTGCTTGAATTGTTCCTCTCTCAAATACGCTTTTGCTTGTCCATAAGCACCAAAGCTTTCTTCCAAGTTCAAACCATGATAAAGGTTCCAAAACTCTTCCTCTTCAACAAGTAAAAGCTCTTCACCATTCGGTCCAACCCACTTCTCTTCAATCGGCTGCACTTCACCATCTGGATCTTCGGAAAGATTTTTAATAGCTGCTGCGATGATACTACGAAATTCCTCTTCTGTTGCTTCACGAATGTTCACAAGTCCGCGTTCATCTGGTTCATAGCCGTGAAGTCCCGCAACATAAACAAACCCATTGCCGTTTGGATGTAGATGTTGAATTACAACCGTTTTATCAAACAAACTTTCCTTATAATGATAATTTACTCTTTTCATTGAAACATCATTGCGCGTTAGTTCCGGAAATGATTCGATAATTTCTACTTTTTCTTCAAATGTTAACAAATGTATTCACTCTCTTCATGTCTGATTTTAATTAAGTATACCATCATTCTTCTTTTACAGATAATCCTAAAACACGTGCAAAGCCAATCGCTTGATCTGTCGATACAATACAACCTGCTAGTTTCGAAAGTGATACTTCTATACCATCGTATGTACTGTTGGATAAATCTACACCCTTTAAATCCGTTTCGGAAAAGTTGATATTGTCCATTTTACATTTATCAAAACGAACATCTTTAAAAGTACATTCGTAAAAGTCAGCATCTACTAAACTGCATTGGTTAAAATCAATTTCTTTCATTCCAGAAAAACTAAAGTTAATATATCTTCCATCGCATTCTTTAAAGGATGTATGACTTACTTTCGCATTTGCAAAGTCTGCACCCGTCAGTTTCGAATTGATAATTTCACATCTATGAAATATGGCATTCTGAAGATTGGCATTGGAAAAATCGCACGTATCAAACACTACATCAACAAATTCTGCTGTTCTGAGTTCACTTCCAGAAAACGAAACATCTTTGAAAATGACATCATCAAATGACAATCTCTGTTCCTCGTCACCTGCTATATTTCCACCATCAATTTGTACTCTTTCTACGTAGCCATCATTACCCCAAAGGTTGTCCGCTAATAATGGTTCACGTACTGCAGACAATTTGGGACGCATTCTTTTACCGACTTTCTTTACCATAAAAGCATCCCCTTATCGTGTTCGAAACTCCGTAATGATGATAAATAAAATAACCACCGCGATTGCCAGTATATAAAACCAACCCGGTACACTGCTTAGACCAGAAAACATTAATAAACCCCTTCCCACTTGTCTACTTCTTCTTTACACCACTCATAACAGTGAAATCAACTGTAATCATTGGAATATCCATACTAAGAGCTTGCTCTAGCTTCTCAGGACTCGCCCCCCACGATAGTGGCGTCATTCGAATAAGCGGTGCCAGCAACTCTTTGTCTAACGGAAATTCATACGCAATACGATCCGTTTGCACAGATTCAAAATGTTGCTCAAATCGCATAACATGATCTGAATCCTTCTGTCCTTTTGGATCGTCATAGAATATAGCCCTAAGCTCTTTTAAGTAGTCCTCTCCAGGAATAACCTTCAAGAATAAACCCTCGGACTTTAATAGGCGAAGGAATTCTGCATAATTTGCAGGAGACAACACATTTAAAATTACATTAAAAACAGAATCACCAAAAGGACAATTTGCTAGGTCTGCAACGCACCAAATGTTTCCTGGATGTTCTTTCGCCGCAGTAGCAATTCCTTCTTTCGCAAGATCGATTCCAACCCCCGTAACGTCATCCGGTAAACGTTGAAGTATTGCTGCAAGCTGGGACCCTTCTCCGCATCCAGCATCAAGAATTGTACCACTACCCTGAGGCAATACTGCTCCGTAAATATAATCGAGTAGAGGTTCAAAAAAACCTCCATCAATCACTTTTTTTCTTGCCGAAAAAAGCGACTTATCGTACTTAGTTACATGTATATGAGAAGATAAATTTACATAGCCAGCCTTTGATAAATCGAAGGAATGATTCTCGGTACAAACCATTTTGGATTGCTCTACGATTTCCATTCCAGCCGAGCAAACAGGACATTTGAACAAGTGTTCATTTCGTTCAAGAGCTTGTGCATTTATCACTTTTTTAGATAGTATCATACGATTATAACCCCGATCATTTGTTGTTTCTTAAGTATACCGTTTTTAAATGCCCAGTGGGGAAAATCACTCCATTGTATTCCTAGTGTTGTGACAGGTTATAATAGATCGAAGGAGGTTTCACCTTGAAAAAATTATTTTTATTCGCTCTACTCATTTCAACCATCTATCTAGCCAAACCAATTTGGGAAGAACCTGTTTCCAAGTATGTAGATATTTCATTTCTAGATCCTGTCGATGAAAAGATTCAGTCCTATTTGACTAAAGAATCCGTATCCACAGTCGTTCAATATATTGGTGAAACGACGGACAAAGCTCTAAATTTACTATCCTCTAAGCTAACCGAAAACGAAACTTCAACTAGCAATGTAGAAAAACCTGTATTATCAAAACCTGAACACAGTCAGTTTTCGATCCATAACATAGAAATTGGAACTACTGAAGATGAGGTATTCGAAAAACTAGGTGAACCAAAAAGCCATTCAATGAATGAATACGGCACCGAATGGTTTACGTACCATACGGATTACAGTAATTTCATAATGGTTTCTTTTGATAAAAATCGTTTGGTAAATGCATTATATACAAATGATGATTTAATAGCATCTAGTATAAATATTCGTTATGGATCTTCAAAATCCTCAGTTCGAGAACTCTTAGGTGAACCCCTTAAAGAAATTAGAAAAGGATTGAATGTCTTTATTCTTCAAGATAGCGAAGGGTTCGATTTCTTCCTAATAGGTGATACCTATACGTATGTATTTTATGACCTTCATCAAAACGATAAAGTCACCGCAATTCAGCTTGTCTCAAAATCACTTGAACTGCAAAAAGCCAGCATTTACGCCGGCAGAAATGCAATTCTTCAACATGGGTTTGAACAACAATTGTTCGACCTTACAAACGCCTCACGTGTCCGAAACGGGTTAAACAGTCTCAAATGGGAAGAAAGTGTCGCAGGTACAGCGAGAAAACATAGTAAAGATATGGCTGTTAACGACTTTTTCAGTCATGATAATAAACAAGGTCAATCCCCATTTGACCGTATGGAAATAGACGGTATTCCTTTTCGAGGGGCCGGTGAAAACCTCGCGTACGGCCAATCGAGTAGTATATTTGCCCATGAAGGTCTCATGAACTCAGCTGGTCACAGAGAAAATATTTTACTAGATACTTACAGCCATCTTGGCGTCGGTGTTGCTTTCAACGAAGCATCACAACCTTACTACACAGAAAATTTTCTACAAAAGTAACTTTCACTTTTTAATTGCAGCACAGGCAATACGTTCTCCAGAGTTACCTGATGGATCCGTTTTATAATCATCCGGATCCTTATGGATCACTAATGAACTTCCGTCACTGTCTAACAGTGAGTCTAAAGAGAATTCCTTTGTTGTTAATTCAACTTTGATTTTCCCGCTTTTATCTACTTCAATATTAGGTAAATCACCTAGATGGAATCCCTTTGAATTTTCAAAACCATGTTCTTTGGCCAGTGGGTTAAAGTGTCCACCCGCCGATTCAAAATCAGGTGATTTACATTTCCCTTTGCTGTGTATATGAGTTCCGTGCAACCCTGGCGTTAGCCCTTCTGCTGTAATGTGAATCGTTACACCTTCAGTCGCTTCAGTAAAGGTTACTTCACCCATCTTTTCCCCATCTGTATTGATAATCGGTGCAGCAACCATTTTTGCAGCTTCACCACTTACAGGTATCCATGCACTCCTTTGTACACATCCAGAAAGAACAAGAATCACTATAAAAGCAGTAACTAGTAAATACATTTTTTTCAAATTAAACTCCTCCTTAAAAATACCTATCTAAAGAAGGGTTGCCCAATTTGAGCGGAATTATGTATGCAAATAAAATCCACCACACCATTATGTATATTTGGTGTGGTGGATTTTCTATTGGTCGGTAGGGTGACAGCGTATAATGTAATATAAGTCAAATGCCATTTTTCGCGAAAAATGGCCGCACGAAACCAAAGCCTTCAATAATAATTTTTAAAAACTCAACAATCAC
>NZ_JBHUGI010000013.1:0-6848 GCF_042681925.1 Sporosarcina siberiensis | reverse complement strand
GTGATTGTTGAGTTTTTAAAAATTATTATTGAAGGCTTTGGTTTCGTGCGGCCATTTTTCGCGAAAAATGGCATTTGACTTATATTACATTATACGCTGTCACCAATATAACTCTGGAATAAATCACTTTGTTATGGGCAAGTACTAAAGAACTTCTGAAAGGATGTGCAGAATGGAACCGATAATTCGCGTGTTGGATGTGACCTTACAAAATTTCAAAAATGTGCGTTACGGCAAAGTTACGTTCCCTTCTTCAAAGTCAATGTCCGTCGACAATTCCGATGTCTTGGGGGTTTATGGACAAAACGGTTCTGGAAAAACTGCCATTGTTGAAGCATTTGGCGTCCTCAAGACATTCCTTCAAGCTGATAAGTTTCCGAATGAGTTTAAGCATTTAATTTATTCTGGGGAACAAACAGCTTCTTTACAATTCTCATTTTTAGTGCAAAAAGAGACTGAACAATTTATTTTAGAATACACAATTGACTTTGGAAATTTAAAAGACAAAGCCGTCTTGAAAAATGAATCTCTAAGATACAAAAAAGTAGCAAAAGGCGTTCGAATCAAAGAACTTATTTCCTACTCAGCAAGTGAAAACTCCGATTTTTTAAACGTAAGAAATCCTGAAAAGATTAAAGGATTTGATTCAATCGTAGATTTAAAAGTGAGTAAAAGTCTAGCCCAGAAGGAAAAAACATCCTATTTATTCAGAAAAGATACGTTAGAAATTTTAGAAAGAAATGAGTTACAAGATGAATATTATTATTTAAGCACTCTCAAGTTTTCATTTTGTAGAAATTTACATATAGTAACGAATGAAAGTTCAGGACTGATCTACGCAAATATCATCTTACCCATCGCTTTTCAAATGGAGAATTCAAGTTTCGATGGTGGTGGAACCGTTCCTTTTGAATTTGACGGATCCCGGGTAATTCCAAAGAATGTATATGAAATGGCCGTCGACATTTTCGAGCAAATCAATATCGTATTGACAAAGGTGATTCCCGGCTTAACGGTTGAACTGAATGACCTTGGAAGAGAAACGGACGTGAACGGGAAAGAAGGCGTTCGTGTTGAAATTCTCAGCAATCGCAATGGAATTAAATTACCCTTTTGGTGTGAATCGGATGGTATTAAAAAGCTGTTCTCGATTCTAAGTACATTAATTACAATGTTTAACAAATCAAATTCATGCATCATTATCGACGAACTCGATGCTGGGATTTTCGAGTTCTTGTTAGGTGAAATTATTGAGATCCTTGAAATTCACGGAAAAGGACAATTGCTCTTTACCTCCCATAACTTGAGACTTTTGGAGGTACTCTCAAAGGAATGCTTGTTTTTCACTACTACAAATCCTGATAATCGATACATCAAACTTTCTGGCCTAACAAAAACAAACAACCTCAGAGATGTTTACATACGAGCGATTCAATTGGGAGGTCAGGTGGAGGAAATTTATCATGAAACAGATTCTTTCTATCTTAGACAAGCTTTTAGAAAAGCTGGTGAAATTAGATGAAAGCAGCTCAACAAAGTAAAAAAGTTGTCATTATTATAGCTGAAGGAAACTCAGAAGAATACGCATTATATCCTTTTTTAAAAGAATTAGGTAAACCTCTCAACATTATGTTTACGATCACTCATGGCGATATTTTATCCGATTATAAGAATGAAAAAACGAGCCACAAAGATGTGATTAGTAGCGTGGTCAATGATTTCATTAAAGAAAGAAAGTTTTTAAAAGAGGATATTTTAATCGTTGCACAATTAACGGACACGGACGGCGTCTTCATGGATGAATCCAAAGTCATTGTCGATAACTCGGTGGAACGAATTAAATACAGCGAGGAATTCATTGCAATTCATAACGAAAGCCAAATAGACGCAATCGTGAACAGAAATAAGTTGAAATCAGATAAACTGAAAGCTCTAGTAAAGACAGATTTCACGTTATCCAATATCCCTTATAAAATCTATTACTTTTCTTGTAATTTGGATCATGTATTACATGGGGATCCAAATAGCGATGGTAAAGCGGAAAAAGCCGATGAATTTGCAAATTCCATGAACAACAGTGACATCCATGATTTCTTTGAACTGCAAGCCATTTACGATACTGAAAACTATGAAGGGTCATGGGAGTTTGTATTTAACGACAACAATTCTCTTAAAAGAGGAAGTAATCTTATTTTATTATTGAATGAACTGAATACGTTAGTGCCGCAAGTGGAATAGTGTTGAAATTGTAAGGGGGACAGTCACCATTACAATTCCAATACAATTCATTTCTTCCACCGGTATCCGTTTCCTCCTAAATTCTCTATATAGAGGATGAAAGGAGGTGAGAAATATGGCGACAACAGTTCAATTTCAACATGCGATTGGCCGTGTTTTCTTCGACGGGGGTATGACGGACGATGGCAAGATGATCCGCAAATCGAAGACGTATCGCAACGTCAAAGAGAACGCACCCGCTGCAAACTTGTATAACGCGCTCGAGCAACTTGCTGAGTTATCCGATGTTCCGTTCATCGAAGCAGAAATCGTAGAAACATCGAGTTTGATTAATTAACAAGGAAAAGCGTAGGGCGCCTGCATAGACTCGAGGGGCTGGCGCGCGAAGTCTAGACAAAAAAGGAGGGATACCAAATGGCTAAAACACTACAGTTGAATTTCAACACAGCAAGCGGCAAAAAAGTGACATTGACTGTCGATGAACCCCGTGCAGATTTAACACCGCAAAGCGTCGCTGCGGCAATGCAGGAAATCATCACTTCGGACGTATTTGAAGTGGACGGCGCAACACTTGCTTCCGTAGCAGGCGCTCGAATTATCGAACGTACAATCACTGAACTTGTATAACGCATATCAACAGACATAAACCGGTTCACCAGTTTTCGAACTGGGAGCCGGTTTTTCATGTTGAAAGAAAGGAGGAAACGAAATGGAACAATGGATAAGCCTCATACAAGAAATCGGTTTCCCGATATTCGTATCATTCTATCTATTGCACCGGCTCGAATCAAAACTCGTTGCCATTCATGATGTGCTTGTTGAATTAAAAACACAGTGACGGATCATCCATTTTTAATTGCTGGAAAAGGAGGGAAACTCATGTTCATTAAACCATGTGAAGGTCGGGTCACATCCCCTTTTGGGTACCGCATCCATCCGATCACTCGTAATCGGATGATGCATTGGGGTGTCGATTACGGAAATACCCCGTCAAACAACGCAATTGTTGCGGCTGCAGCTGGGAAAGTTACTTTTTCCAAGTCTACAAACGGCTATGGAAGCACGGTTATGATTATCCATTTAATTGGTGGACGGACCTTTGAAACCGTGTATGCCCATCTACAGTCTATGAATGTGAAAGTCGGACAAACAGTGAAACTAGGCGAACGCATTGGTATGAAAGGTACGACTGGAAACAGTACAGGAATCCATCTCCATTTCGAAGTGCACACCGGTCGTTGGAACAATTCATTTACGAATGCGGTGGATCCCGAAGTGACGCAAATACAAAGCATGCTTTTCCAAGTAGGGTACAAAATCGGTGTTGACGGAATATACGGACCTGCTACAAAGTCTGCGGTGAAGTCGTTTCAAAAGGCATCGGGGCTTGTTGTGGATGGGATTGCGGGTAGGTTGACGATAGCTGCGCTTGATGAGGTGATGAGGGATTTCGTCCAAGTATAAGAAATACTAAAATGCCCGATTCTAGAATTTAATTGGTTGGACGAACTCACGGCTTCGTTGGACGAACCGACCAGTTGGTTGGATGAGCTTATAGCATGGTTGGACTATTTGGGTTTGGTTGGACAAACTAATCGCTTCGTTGGACGAACCGACCAGTTGGTTGGATGAACTTATAGCATGGTTGGACTATTGTTCAAAGGACTGTCACCAAACGATAAAAAAGCACTTCATTGATCAAGTTGATCAATGAAGTGCTTTTTAAATACATTTAATCCGATTATCGTGCTGACTTCAATAATTCCAAGACTTCTTTGGCAACTGCACCGCCTGATGCTGGATTTTGTCCAGTGACGACGCGTTGGTCCGCTACAGCGAACTGTGCCCAGTCTTCGCCTTTAACGTACTTGGCTCCTCTGTTGACTAGCTCATCTTCTGTTAAAAATGGAACTACTTTATCCAATCCAAGTGCGATTTCTTCCGTATTAGCAAAGCCAGTAACTTTTTTATCAGCTATTAAATAGGCCCCTGCTGCATTTTTAATGTTGAATAAACCTGCAACGCCGTGGCAAACACCAGAAACAATACCACCATTTTCATGAATTGCACTAGCGATATTTTGTAACTTTTCATCATCAGGGAAATCCCACATGACACCGTGCCCACCAGTATAATAAATGGCGTCATACTCTTCCGGACGTACAGCTTCTGGCGATAAAGTAACACTTAATTTATTTAAAAAATCTTTATTTGAATAATAATTCCAATCCAATTCAGTCATTTGATCTGGCTGTAAGCTGGACGGATCAATCGGAGTAAATCCACCTTTAGGGCTGACGTAATCGATTTGGTACCCTTCCTTCTCCACCTTATCCGCAAAGTGAACCGCTTCACCTAACCATAATCCTGTTGCACGTTCCTCGTTTGGATATTTAGATACATTCGTTACAACTACTAAGATCTTTTTCATTGTGCATTCCCCTTTTTGTTTGATACTATAAACCTTAGAGGTTAAACCATACTTTAAGTCAAGGAGAATGTATTATGTATTCCATCCAAAAAGCCAGCTTATTATCCAAAATTCCTTCAAGCACAATTCGATATTATGAAAAAATAAGTTTAATTCCTCCAATAAAAAGAAATGCACAAGAACATCGTTTTTTCGATGAAAAGGACATTGAAATCCTTAATTTAATAAAATGTTTCCGTCGTCTCGGCATGTCCATTGAAGATATAAGAGCAAGCATTTCAAACATTAATTTAGACTATGAAGAAGTGAATACAAAGACGATTTTATTGCAGCACAAGAATAAGTTGGAAGAGCAAATTGATATTTTAAATTCATATATTCATGAAATCGATGAGAAGATATTTGTTGAGTGACCGATACCGTTTCCATTGTCGGAATTGCAAGGGAGACTGTCACCGTTTTCACATATTGAAAGTGGTTCCAATGCCTTGTTCTTTTGCTTTCGTGTAAACGAAGGCACCGATCATTGCATCGAATAATGCCATGCTCACAGACTTGAAAATAAGTGGACTCGAAGGATTTGATCTAACCAATTCTTGATTCCCACATAATATATCGGAAAGCAACACTACATCTTTTTCGGAGATCCACTTATTTTCTAACGGATCCATAATATCCCCGCACTCTACTTTTCCTTGTTCAGAATCGATAATGTACTGCTCTGCACTTCTAAATAGTTTTTCAGGAAGCTCTCTCATATTGCTTTTATAGGAACCCACTCCCACAATTAATTTACCATTGTAAATCGCTTCTTCATTCGGAAGAACTGGGTCTACGGATGTCGTCGCCGTAATAATGACATCTGACTTATTGATCAGTTCATGAACATCTTCCATCCCAATCATTTGGGCCGTACTAGACGTGAGTTCTTTATACTCTCTAATAAAACCATTGATTTTTTCTGGTGAGCGATTGTATAAATAGATTGTTTCAACTTCAGTTTCAGCTTCTGCCGCCATTAATTGATAGATTCCTTGGATTCCCGTACCTACTAACCCAATTGTTTTCGCCTCTGGTTTCAAATGGCGTACCGCAACACCGGATACTGCCGCGGTTTTAATGGCTGTTAAAATGGTTCCTTCGATGAGCGCAAGTGGATCACCTGTCTCCCGGTCATTTAACAGAATTACACCTTGTGTCACAGGATTTTTTCTTGCATAATTGGAAGGATAGGAAGTCACTACTTTCAACCCGATATATTCGTCTACAAAACAAGGCATCAATGCGTAGTCGTCCTCACCTTTTACTTTTGAAAAAACCCGCGTTGGCATTTCATATTCGCCCGTCGCATATTTTCTGAATGCGTCTTCCATTACATCAATCGCATCTTCCATTGATAGGACTTTCTCCACATCTTCTCCCGACAGTAATAACACAAAATCACCCTCTTTCACAAAATTTGTAGCTGTTGTATTTAAACATCAAAGCCATCAGATTTAATCCCAATAGGTTCTACATTAAAGATGTAATTTCAACCCCTCATGAGATGCTGTAAACCCCAATTGTTCATAAAAATGCAATGCTTCGTCTCGTTTTTTATCGGTCGTTAACTGAACGATATGGCAACCGTGCTCTTTAGATCTTTGAACCGCATACTCAATTAACCTACTTCCAATCCCTTGCCCCCGCGCCGTCCGTGCGATTCGAACCCCTTCAATCGTTGCCCTCCACCCACCTTGCCGAGTTATGTATGGAGTAAACGTTATTTGTTGAACACCAACAATTTCAGCGCCAATACACGCAACGACTAATTTATGATTGGGATCCGATTCAATCGCCTTAAATGCATTCAAATAAGACTCCGGAAGTGGCTGTTCATAACGCTCTCGAGTGCTGCCCAAAACATCATCCGCAAGCATTTGTACAATAAAATCAAGATCTTTTTCAAGTGCTTGTCTAAAAATGATTTTGTTACTCTCCATTGGATAAACCTCCTTTTTCAGCAGATTCCCGTATACCACACACATAAATTCTACGGAATAAGCATATTGGATCAAAAAAACAGCTTCAAGATGGATGGAGTCCATATAATTGTGTAAATAGGAAAAGGCATTTTCCATTCCTTATGATAAAATGTTTTCAACGACGATAAACATTTAGGAGGAATGGAAAATGGCCT
>NZ_JBHUGI010000012.1:0-1443 GCF_042681925.1 Sporosarcina siberiensis | reverse complement strand
GGGAGTGTCAATATTTATGTGTAAATGACAATCCAACCTTTTCATTGTGAATATCACTTATTTCTTTTTTATAGCTTATGAATAGAGCTTATTTGCTCTAGATGTAAAGGATATTCTTTTTTCAAAACCAAATTGCACGTTCAGTAGTCTATCTATTATTCTTTTGCTTCAAACATATCAGCCAGCTCTGCACGTGCTTGATCGAAACCAATATGGCATCGTGTGATGAAGCGTTGGTTATAATCTTCGAACTGGGAAACAAGGAAGCGCTCAAGTGATTCTTCGTTCGGAAACTGCTCTTTACGCTTTGTATATTTCTTAATTTGCTTGTTGAATGACTCGATTAAATTCGTTGAGTATATGCTGCGCCAAATTGATTTAGGAAAGCCATAGAAAGTTAGTAGGTGCTCATTTGTTGCGAGTGATTTCGTAACCTTCGGGTACGACTTTTTCCATTTCGAACAGAAACTATCTAATGCTACTTGGCCAGCTTCCTGATCATCAGCTCGGTAAATCGTTTTGAAATCCCCACAAATCTCAGCTCGATCTTCAACACGTACTTTATGGGAGATAGTACGTGCCACATGAACTAGACATGTTTGAAATTGAGCTTTAGGAAATGCGCTTTTAATTGTGTCTACCATTCCTGTTAAGCCATCCGAAAGGAATAATAGAACTTCTTCTACTCCACGCTCTTTTATTTCTAGTAAAAGCTCTTTCCAATTAAATGCTGATTCTGTTGGAGCGATTGTGTAAGCAATCACTTCTTTTGAGCCATCTTCACGAATGCCGACGGCTATATAAACAGCTTCTTTAGAAACTGTTTCACGTCGAACTGAAATATAGGTTGCGTCTAAATAAACACATGCATAACGCGTACTGAGTTTCCTTTTATTAAAGGCTTCTACCTGTTCACCCACTACTTGTGTCATATTAGATATTGTTTGACGTGTGTAATGATGGCCATACATTTTCTCGATTAAATCAGCTATTTCCGACATAGTCACGCCTTTTTGAAACATGTGGATGACAAATGATTCGAGTGTATCGTTTGATCGCTTATAAGGTGCGACTGTCTGTTGTTTAAACTCACCGTTGCGATCACGGGGAATCGTGACCTGAAGGTCACCATATTCAGTGTGCAGCGTTCGGTCATATGAACCATTACGTGAATTCCCTGAGTTAAAGCCGATACGGTCATATTTTTCATAATCTAAAAACGCTGTCAGCTCGGTGGTCAGTAAAGTATTTACTGCTGTTTCTAAATGCGAACGAAAAACCTCGGTAATATCTTGTTTTTGTACTAGTGCTTGGACAATATCTGTTGTAAACTGAGTCATAGGGAAGGCCTCTTTTCTAGGATTGGTTGTGGTGACTTAATTCTACCAAGAAAAGGTCTTCCTTTTTGTATTTATTCATTTACACAAGATATTTTACACTCTC
>NZ_JBHUGI010000011.1:0-1662 GCF_042681925.1 Sporosarcina siberiensis | reverse complement strand
TGTGTCAGTGGTAGGAGAGCGTTCCAAGGGCGTCGAAGCTAGATCGTAAGGACTAGTGGAGCGCTTGGAAGTGAGAATGCCGGTATGAGTAGCGAAAGAAGGGTGAGAATCCCTTCCACCGAATGCCCAAGGTTTCCTGAGGAAGGCTCGTCCGCTCAGGGTTAGTCAGGACCTAAGTTGAGGCCGAAAGGCGTAGACGATGGACAACAGGTTGATATTCCTGTACCACCTCCCCGCCGTTTGAGCAATGGGGTGACGCAGTAGGATAGGGTGAGCGCACTGTTGGTTATGTGCGTCTAAGCAGTGAGGTGTGAAATGAGGCAAATCCCATTTCTATAACATTGAGCTGTGATGGCAAGGGGAGTATTCCCTGGAGTCCCTGATTTCACGCTGCCAAGAAAAGCCTCTAGCGAGGCGGGAGGTGCCTGTACCGCAAACCGACACAGGTAGGCGAGGAGAGAATCCTAAGGTGATCGAGAGAACTCTCGTTAAGGAACTCGGCAAAATGACCCCGTAACTTCGGGAGAAGGGGTGCTCTGGTAGGGTGTTAAAGCCCGAGAGAGCCGCAGTGAATAGGCCCAGGCGACTGTTTAGCAAAAACACAGGTCTCTGCAAAACCGCAAGGTGAAGTATAGGGGCTGACGCCTGCCCGGTGCTGGAAGGTTAAGAGGAGAGGTTAGCGCAAGCGAAGCTTCGAATTGAAGCCCCAGTAAACGGCGGCCGTAACTATAACGGTCCTAAGGTAGCGAAATTCCTTGTCGGGTAAGTTCCGACCCGCACGAAAGGCGTAACGATCTGGGCACTGTCTCAACGAGAGACTCGGTGAAATTATAGTACCTGTGAAGATGCAGGTTACCCGCGACAGGACGGAAAGACCCCGTGGAGCTTTACTGTAGCTTGATATTGAATTCCGATGCAACCTGTACAGGATAGGTAGGAGCCTTAGATTCCGGAGCGCTAGCTTCGGAGGAGGCGTTGGTGGGATACTACCCTGGTTGTATTGGACTTCTAACCCATGCCCCTTATCGGGGCAGGAGACAGTGTCAGGTGGGCAGTTTGACTGGGGCGGTCGCCTCCTAAAGAGTAACGGAGGCGCCCAAAGGTTCCCTCAGAATGGTTGGACATCATTCGTAGAGTGCAAAGGCATAAGGGAGCTTGACTGCGAGACCTACAAGTCGAGCAGGGTCGAAAGACGGGCTTAGTGATCCGGTGGTTCCGCATGGAAGGGCCATCGCTCAACGGATAAAAGCTACCCCGGGGATAACAGGCTTATCTCCCCCAAGAGTCCACATCGACGGGGAGGTTTGGCACCTCGATGTCGGCTCATCGCATCCTGGGGCTGTAGTCGGTCCCAAGGGTTGGGCTGTTCGCCCATTAAAGCGGTACGCGAGCTGGGTTCAGAACGTCGTGAGACAGTTCGGTCCCTATCCGTCGCGGGCGCAGGAAATTTGAGAAGAGCTGTCCTTAGTACGAGAGGACCGGGATGGACATACCGCTGGTGTACCAGTTGTCTTGCCAAAGGCATCGCTGGGTAGCTACGTATGGACGGGATAAATGCTGAAAGCATCTAAGCATGAAGCCCCCTTCGAGATGAGATTTCCCATTACGCAAGTAAGTAAGATCCCTCAAAGAAGATGAGGTTGATAGGTCCGGGGTGTAAGC